>JANNUY010000594.1:0-3510 GCA_031414155.1 Acidobacteriota bacterium | reverse complement strand
GGCATCGTGATTCCCAAAGTCGAGGGACCCGAAGTCGTCACGACGATTGCTTCGATCTTGTTACAACCCAAGAGCAAGCTGCTGTGCCAGATCGAAACGCCGCGAGGTGTGTTTGCCAGCCGCGCCATCGCCGAAGCCAGCGAACAGGTCGCCGCCTTGCTTTTCGGTTCGGCTGACTTATCGCGCGAACTCGGCGCGACCTTGACCGAAGACGAAACCGAAGTGCTTTACGCGCGCCAACACGTCTTGCTCGCGGCGCGCGCGGCGAACGTGGCGGCTTATGATTCGCCACATTTTGTGCTTGCCGATTTAGATGGCGTGCGCCGTCGCGCGGTGGCTGCGCGGCAATTGGGTTACGACGGCAAGACGGTCATTCATCCTTCGCACATCGCCGTTGTGAATGAAGTTTTCGCGCCAACGCCCGCGCAAATCGCGCAAGCCGAGCGCGTGGTCGCGGCGATGGATGCAGCACATGCGGCGGAACGTGGCGCAGTAATGTTTGAAGGGCAAATGATTGATCAGGTGCATCTGACGGCTGCTAATCAGTTGCTCAAACAAGCTGCCGGGAAATTGAGGTCACAATGAGTGAAACAACGCTTGATGTCGTTGCGCAAGGCCGCCAACATTTAGCTGATTGGGAAGCTGCGCAACCTGACAATTTCTATACGACCGATCAACACCTGCAATCCATCCTCGAATTTTATTGGGGTGCGGAAAAACTCAACGCACACGCGCCGCGTCTCACGCAATTCGGTGCAGAAGCCGCAACCGTGGTTGATGCTGCTGTGCGCCGCGCGAACGAGCCACACAACCTGCCGCGCCTCGAACGCTTCAATGCCGTCGGCGAACGCATCGAACACGTCGTTCATTCCGCCGAGCATCATTTAGCGGGCAAGCACATTTATGGCAGCGGCGCGATGTCGGTTTACGCCGAGCCGGGTAATAACGTACTGGCGCAGGCGTTGTCTTACCTGTCTTCTTACAATGGCGAAGCGGGACACAACTGCCCGCTGGCTTGCACGGCGGGCATCATCAAGACGCTGCAAGCCGTGGGCAGCGATGAACTCAAAGCCAAATTTCTGCCGCGCTTGCTCGACCCGAAGTACGACATACTTTTCACCGGTGCGCAGTTCCTCACCGAAGTGCAGGGCGGTTCTGACGTAGGCGCGAATAGCTGCGTCGCTACGCCTTTGAACGAACAAGAAAACACTTGGCGGATTAACGGCGAGAAATGGTTTTGCTCTAACGTCGGAGCAGACTTGGCCTTGATGACTGCGCGACCTGAAGGCGGCAATGCTGGTACGAAAGGCTTGGGCTTATTCCTCGTGCCGCGCCGTTTGGGCGATGGCTCGTTGAATGGAATTTATATTCGCCGTTTGAAAGACAAGCTCGGTACGAAATCAATGGCGACGGGCGAAGTGGATTTCAAAGATTGCGTCGCTTATCAAGTTGGCGAACCGGGCAAAGGTTTTCAGCACGCGATGGATTACGTCATCAATACGTCGCGGTTGTATAACGCCGTAGGTTCGGCGGCGGCGGCGCGGCGCGCTTACGTTGTCGCGTGGACTTATGCGCAACATCGCCAAGCCTTCGGTCAGCCAATCAGCCAGTTTCCGTTGGTGCAAGAGACGCTGGCCGAGATGCGTTGCGACGTAATGGCGATGACGGCGGGTTCGTTTTATCTGGCGCAATTGCGCGACAAAATCGAATTGGGCGAAGCCGATGACACCGACAAACAGTTTTACCGGCTCGTCGTGAATTTGAATAAGTACTACGCTTCGCTGACGGCGACGAATGTGGTGCGGCGTGCAATTGAAATTCTCGGCGGCAACGGCGCGATGGAAAACTTTTCGGTGCTGCCGCGACTGCTGCGCGATTGCGTGATTTTTGAAGCGTGGGAAGGTGCGCACAATACGTTGCTGGCGCAGGCGGTGCGTGATGTGCAAAAGCATCAAATGCAAGATGCGTTTTTCGCACGCATCAATGCGCTCTTCACTTCGCTGAGTGTCATCAATGGCGATCAAAAATGGAGTCAACTTGGTGAGAGCAACGTCAGCTTGAATGACCTGATGCACAAAATGATAGGTGAGGCGGTTAAACGACACGACGAAAAATCATTGAGCTTGATGAGTCGCCAATGGGTTGAAACGATGATGCCCGCTTTCTATCTTGCCTGTATGGCAACTCAATTCAGGCAAAACGAACCGTCCGGTGAAAACTCCAACTTGAGAGACATCGCGTATTGGTATCACTGGAGACGCAGTGCCAGTGGACGTGCAAGAAGCGTTGGGATTGACGGAGCGTTGCTGTTGGTGACTCAAATTGCTTCAGAGTTGTAAGCATTCGTTTCCTCCGTAAACAATTTCATAGATCATCTTGCCTATGGGACTCACAGTAAAAGTAATGTGCCGATGCTTCGTCGAAGGGAAAGTGCAAGCGCCGTTTTCTGCACCTATCAGCGTTGCTGAAGATGGTTCTTTGTTTCTTGATTTTCCCTGGGAAGGCAACGAGGAGAAGCATATTCTCTTTTCCAACTGGCTCGAATCAGGCTGCGAGCACCGATGGATGGACTACGCTTCTGACGTCATCAATTGGACGGGCTATCGCTTATTTCAACAGGCTCTTGCCGATGTAGGCTGGGAACACTTTCCTACGCTCAAAGCCGAACTGCCGAATACGAATGATGGTGCAACGCCTGCCAGCGCCGCCGCAAAGATGCTGGAGGAGTTGTTTTTCTTTTCTGAACGCGCTGATCTTGGTCAAGTCACTGTCCTGGTGGACAGTGACACGGGCGAAGAACTGCACGAATATGTAGCAGCTTATGACGGGGAGTTCAGTTATAAGCCAAATGGTGACAGCTTCGGAGTTGATGATGCGGGTTACTTTATTCGCCTCAATGTGAATCAGACGAAGCAAGAAGTTTTTCGTGCTATGCGTGTTGAGCAACTTGTTCCTGACCCAAGCACCGTAACGATAAGCGATCAAACTCTGGTGGAATTCATCAATCTGGACACAGGTGACCGATATGCTTATCCAGAACCGGTGGTCAAAATCATCTATTGGCCGAACGGCGCGCTGCAAAACGCAGAAGGACAAATGCGCTTGGGTTATCCGAATCGTATGCACGTTACTACTCGCAAAAGAACGGCGGTGGATTTTGAGGTGGTAATTACCTCGTTGCGTAACGCTTGCAAAGCAGCGATAGAAATCGGCAATCCCATAGCGTGGTAAAAAAGCCGGTTTAGTTTCCTGCTGCTCACGCTAAATTGCTGAACATCCAAACATCACGCGAAACAAATCAGGAGGAACAATGCGACTTGGATTGAATTTAGGTTATTGGGGTTCGGCTCCCGTTGATAACGTAGCCCTTGCACAAGAGGCCGACCGTCTCGGCTTTCATTCGGTGTGGACGGCGGAGGCTTACGGCTCTGACGCGGTGAGTCCGCTGGTGTGGCTCGCCGCCAAGACCGAAAAGATCAACGTAGGCACGGCGATCATGCAGATGACTGC
>JANNUY010000593.1:0-1366 GCA_031414155.1 Acidobacteriota bacterium | reverse complement strand
GCTCGTCCGCGTCAATGACGGAGGCCGTGAGCATCGGCAGATTCGCGCGTTCAACAATCGCAGCTTCGATCCGAAAAAGGCGCTGCCGACGGTGATCGTGAGCAACGAAGATTACGGACGCATCACGCGCATTTTGGCTGACGGTACGCCGGTCGAACTCGAATTCAACATCGTCAATCGCTTCCATCCCGAAGGCCGCACGTCATACAACACGATTGCCGAAATCCCCGGCACCGACAAAGCCGACGAAGTCATCATGCTCGGCGGACATCTTGATTCGTGGCACGCGGCGACCGGCGCAACCGACAACGCGATTGGCTGCGCGATGATGATGGAAGCCGCGCGCATCCTGAAAACGCTCGGCATCCAACCGCGTCGCACGATTCGCGTCGCGCTGTGGAGCGGCGAAGAACAAGGCTTGTTGGGTTCGCAGGCCTACGTGAAACAGCATTTCGGTACGGCGGAAAACCCCAAGCCGGAGTTTTCTAAATTCGGCGGCTACTTCAACATTGACTCCGGCACCGGACGCCCGCGTATGGCTTCAATCTTCGGCCCCGAAGACGGCCCGACCAGTTTGAAAGAAGCCTTGAAGCCTTTCGCCGATTTTGGCTTCGGCGGCGTGATGGCCGGACGCAGCCGTGGCTTGGGCGGCTCTGACCACACGTCGTTCAACGCGGCAGGCTTGCCCGGCATCGGCTTGGTGCAAGACCCGATTGAATACGGCACGCACACCTGGCACACCAACCTCGACACTTACGAACGCATTGTCGAAGACGATGTGAAAAAGGCTGCGGCAGTGATTGCTTCGGCGGTTTACCATTTGGCGATGCGTGACGCACTGTTGCCGCGCTTTGCGAAAGACAAAATGCCGGAAGTTCCAGTGGCACGGAATTGATTGAAAGGTGGAATAGGCTGCCAGCCTGTTTCAGTCGTTGTATTTCTCGCGGCTCTGCCGCAGTGATGTGAGAAAAGGCCGTGCCTTTTCGTGGAGCATTATTGGCTTGCGCGGCTGTGCCGCAGTGATGTGCGAAAAGGCTGTGCCTTTTCGTGAAGCGTAAGAAATTGAAAGGGGCTATGCCCCCAGCGTCGCATTGCCTGATGACGTTGCGGGCGTAGCCCGAAGAATAAATTAGCATCCCGCTGGAAAGGCACAGCCTTTCCACACATCACTGCGGCAGAGCCGCGAAGAAAGAACCAAATCAAGCCCGGTTTGGCGCTTTCAAGTTTTCACTCTGCCTTATCCTGAAACGTTGTGACGATACCCGACGAAAACAATTCGATCTGCGCCTGTGAGGAACGCTTGCGTGCGGAGTGTCGGACGGAACGCTTCTTCACGAACGCGGAAGGGAAGCGTTATTGTCTGTGG
>JANNUY010000592.1:0-1632 GCA_031414155.1 Acidobacteriota bacterium | reverse complement strand
GGTGGGGTCTCATTCTGTAGTTCAACCAAGCAAAAGACGGAAGAAAGAATACGGAACAAACGGAAATAACGGAACAGACGGAAAATTCATAAGGTTTTATGCTTCCGTTTATTCCGTTATTTCCGTTTGTTCCGTATTCTTTCTTTGGCCTCTTGTCAGGAATCTATTACTGCGTAACGGCTATCAATCCACATATAAAAAATCATTCGAAGCCATCAGCACGCGGCAAAAACTTTGCCACGCTTTGGCATCATCGCCTGCGAACTTTTGTTTGAAGCCTGCGACGTATTGCAACGCTGTCGTCACTTCGCTTGCACTGGCCTTGCGATTGAGGATTTTCAGGTAAGCACTCTCTACGCTCGCCGTGTCATCCAGCTTTGGCAAAGTCACATCGCCCAACAACGCCTTGCCCAACGTCAGCGAGCGATCCGTCAAAAACTCGCTGTTCAACCAGAACAGTGCTTGCGTAGAAACATTCGTCAACTGGCGTTTGCCGCTCATCGTCGTCGCATCGCCAAAATCAAACAGGTTGAGCAGCGGCGACAGATTCGCGCGGCGCACCGGCAAATAAACCGTACGGCGTTTTTGCGTATCGGGATTGATGCTCAAGCGTCCCTGATTGTTTTCGCCATCCGTACCGCGTCCGGTTTGCAACGAACCGCCCACCGTCAGATCAATCGTACCGTCAATTTGCAACAAGCCATCGCGCAATTCTTCGACCGCGAGGCGGCGGCGGTTGAAACGCGACAGCAGGCGGTTGTCTTGATCGGCACTCAGCGTCGCCGCGTTTTCGCTCGCCATTTGATAGGTGTTCGACAACATCATCACGCGGTGCATCGCCTTGATTGACCAGCCGCTTTTGACGAACTCGCGCGCCAGCCAATCCAGCAACTCAGGGTGCGAAGCCCGTTCGCCCATCTTGCCGAAATTGTCCGGCGTGCGCACCAAACCTTCGCCGAAATGCCACTGCCACAAACGATTGACCAGCACGCGCGATGTGAGCGGATGTTCGGGTTGCGTCATCCATTCGGCCAGTTGCAGTCTTCCACTTCCTTTGGCGCTGCCTTTGCCGCTGCCTATGAAAGCTGGCTGATTGTCGAACTTCGACAGAATCGCGGGGAAGGCTCTGGGCGCTTCTTCGCCGGGGCTGTTGTAATCGCCACGAATGAATACGGGTTGCGTGACGGGTTCGCCTTCTTCCACCGCGCAAGCCATGTCGAGTTCTTTCGGAGCGGATTTCTTTAACGCTTCGATTTCTTTTTCGAGTTCGGCGATACGCGCGTTTTGCGTTTCGCTGAAACGCTTCTTGTCTTTCTGGCCTACGCCGAGCGGGCCGCCGCCGTTGAAATATACGGCTTGAAATAAACGATCTTCGCCCGCTTCAAATGCAGGTTTGCCGGTTTTCTTTTTGCCTGCCACCGGCTGCTTGCCGCTCGCGCGCCACTCATCAATTTCTTTGAGCCACTCGTCCAACCGTGTTTGCAGCCTTTGTTGATAGGCTTGCGCGACGGCGGCGCGATTTTCATCAGTCGCCTTGCGCCAATCCAACAAGTGTTGCGGCGTGAGGTCTTCGGGCTTGATGACTTTCACCCAACGTTGCAACACGTCGAGCGATAACTTGGCTTGCGCGGC
>JANNUY010000591.1:0-14548 GCA_031414155.1 Acidobacteriota bacterium | reverse complement strand
GTTTTCGTAAAGCATGCCAAGTCCGCGAATGACGGCGCGGGCGGGGCTTTCTGAGAGGGAGACGGCGAGGTCGGTTTCTTTCATCAAGCGTTCGTCGAAGCCCGTCAACAACGCAGCACCGCCTGCCAACAAGATGCCGCGATCATAAATATCGCCAGAGGCTTCGGGCGGCAGGGCTTCGAGCGCTTCCTGTACGACCAACGCGATGCGCGAGACGACCGACTCGATGGCTTCGTGAATCTCAATGCTGTTGATGATCGCCATTTCGGGTTTGCCGTTGACGGCGCTGCGGCCTTTGACCGTCGTCGTTTGTTCGTGATCAAGCGGAACGGCGCAACCGAGTTCGATCTTGACACGCTCGGCGGTGCGCGGGCCTACGTGCAAGTTGTGGTTGAGCTTAATCATGTCAATCAGCGCCGTATCCATATCGTTGCCGCCGACTTTCAACGTGCGCGTAAAAATCACATGGTTATGCACCATCGCCGCAATCGTCGTCGTACCTGCGCCCACATCAATCACCATCGAAGCGCGCTGGTCATCGGGGTCTACGCCCGCGCCTAGAATGGCGACGAAACCTTTGCTGATGAAATGTACGTTGGTCACGCTGGCTTCTTTGGCGGCATAACGCATCGCATAACGTTCGATGTCGCTCGCATCCGAAGCCACTGAAATCAATACGCGCCGCGCGATAGAAGATCGTCCGTCACGCGCGCGCCGCAAGTATTTTTCGAGCAACTTTCCGGCAAAGGTCGAATCAGCGACGACGCCGTCTTGCAACGGGCTGATGATCTGGATGTCTTCCGACGCGCGGCCTTCGAGTTCAAGGGCTTCGAGACCGACGGCGACGACTTCGCCTTCGGTGGTGTCATACGCCATTAACGAAGGCTCGTTGACCACAATGCCACGTCCGCGCGCAAACACACGAGTGCGCGACGTGCCCAGGTCAATCGCCAAATCGTCCGTCACAAAATTCAATATCGAAGGGAGTTTCATAAGGTCAGCGTGAACTGTTTTTCGTCTTTATTATAAGGGGGCGGAGAGGGACGCAGCAGCTTCTCCATAAAGCGCGGGCATTATCAACGAAGAGATAGCGGCGATCAATTCACGCTCAGATGTAGCGCGTCACAGCGCGCGCCAACGTCAACACCTTCACCGATTGCGCGCCCGCGTTCAGCAACGTTTGCGCAATCTCGTCCGCCGTCGAACCTGAAGTCATCACATCGTCAATCACTAGCAACGTCTTGCCTGCGATCAAACGCGGCGCGCGTACACGAAAGGCTTTGCGCAATGACTTAGCGCGTTCTTTCACGCCCATCCCCGCGCGATGCCGCGAAGTCGCTTTGGCGCGCTCTAACGCCGTCAACAACACTGGCAACGACGTATGCGCCGACAACGCATCGGCTATTATTTCCGCTTGATTGAAACTGCGTTCGACATAACGCGCAGTGTGCAATGGCACGGGTACGATGGCTTGGCAATCGCGCAAACAGGTGTTTCGCTCAAACATTTCGATCAGTTGCATACGCATCCGTTCGGGCAGATGCGGCTGTGATTTGAGCCGCAGGATGTTCGCCAGCCACGCACCTGCGTAAGCTCCGCACGCGCGCGCCTGCGTGAAAGCAAGTTCGCGGCAATGCGGACATTGGCGCTCAAGCTCAACACGACCCATCGGTTTGAGTTGCGCATCGCATTTGACGCAATGCGCCGCCGCCAGCCATTCGCTTCTGGCTTCATCCCAGCAATCGGCGCAGGTTACGCCGTCTTGCAATGAATTGATCGGAGCGCCGCAGACGCGGCATTGAGTGGGATAGAGCAACGATAACGTTGCGTCACGAAAGCGGCTGATGGGTTGCGCGTTCATCTAGGTTAGCAAAGCGTGTCCGTAGCCCGACCGTAAGTGAGGGCTATTTCAAGAACGTTTCGATTGGGTTCGGTGACGCCACGGCGTTTTATCCCGTGGTAGACCTCGCTTACGGTCGGGCTACGGACACGCACCTAACCACGCGGCTTCACGTTCCCACGAATATAACCAATGATGTCTTCAGTCGAAGTGCCAGGCAGAAAGACTTCGCTCACGCCGCGTTCTTTCAGCTTGGGGATATCGTCTTCGGGAATGATGCCGCCGCCGAAAAGCTGTACGTCATCCATGCCTTTTTCGCGCATGAGTTCCATCACGCGCGGGAAGATGGTCATATGTGCGCCTGACAAAATCGAGAGGCCGATGATGTCCACGTCTTCCTGCAAAGCGGCGTTGACGATCTGTTCGGGCGTCTGGCGCAAGCCGGTGTAAATGACTTCCATCCCCGCGTCACGCAAAGCGCGCGCGATCACTTTGACTCCACGGTCATGCCCATCAAGGCCGGGCTTGGCGAGTAATACTCTTATCATAGCGGCTAGTGGCTAGTGGCTAGTGGCTTCTGAAAACTAGCCACTAGCCACTAAAAACTATTTCTCCTTCTTTCCGGTGAACTTCATTGCGCCAGTCGCGTCGGAACTGATTTCGCCTTTCATGGCAACGCCGTTTTCGAGTTTGCCGGTGGCGGCGAGTTCCATGGCGTTACCTTGAACTTCGATCTTCGCTTTGAAGTTTATGTCGTTGCCGCTGATTGCGCCCGACGTAATCGGGAACTTGCCGAACGGCGTATCGAGCGCGCCCGACACTTTGCCTGCGTCTTCTTTGAATTCGATCTTGATGGGCAAAGCGCCTTGCGGCGATTCGAGCATCAGCGACCAGAATCCGGTGAGGCCAGGCGCGACATTGGATTTTTCTCCCAACGGCTTGCCGTCGCTGTCGGTGGCTTCGACCGCGCCGAATGCGGCGAGATCGGCTTTGATCTTTTCGGCATCGCCCACCGCCACGATAGCGAGCTTGTCGAGCGTTAAGTATTTTTGCGCGACGCGCTGCACATCCGCCGGAGTCACCGCTGCAATCTTTGCCGGATAGGTGTCCCAGTAATCCGCCGCAAAGCCATATCGCTTTGACACGATCGTGTTGCCCAGCAATGACGTAGGCGATTCGAGTTGGCGCGCCCAACCGCCGACAATGGTGCGACGTGCACGGTCGAATTCATCAGCGGGCACGGGTTCGGTGCGAATGCGATTGAGTTCTTTCATGAATTCAGTCATCGCGCCTTTCGTCACTTCGGTGCGCACTTCTGCTGTCGCCTGAAACGAGCCGCGAATTTTGCCCGACGACGAACTGCTATAAGCGCCGTAGGTGTAACCCTTGTCTTCGCGTAGGTTCAAAAACAGCCGCGCGCTCGCGCCGCCGCCGATAACCTGATTCATCATTTCGAGCGCGAAATAATCGGGGTCATTTCGCTCAATCGTAGGCACACCCAAAATCAAATTGGTTTGCACCGAACCCGGACGATCTACGAGATAGATTTTAGTCGCGGGCACGGCAGGCGCAGGCGGTAGCGCCGTGGCAACGGCTTCGCCTGCTTTCCAACCGGCGAAAGTTTTTTCGAGTTTAGCTACGACCTCAGCCGGATTTACATCACCGACAATGGCGAAGATTGCGTTATTCGGTTTGAACGCCGACGCATGAAAAGCCTTCAACGCTTCGGTCGTAATCGTATTGATCTGTTCGGCGCTCATCGAATAACGACCGCCCGGATGGTTGCCATACAAAACCTGCGCCATCTTTTCGCCGCCGAGAAAGCCCGCGTCTGAACGCTGAAAACCCAACGCGCCGATGTTGCGTTGTTTGAGTTTTTCCAACTCATCTTTCGGAAAACTCGGATGCAAAATCACGTCGGCGAATAGCTCCATGATCTTGTCGTAATTTTCGACCAACCCCGAAGCGTTCACCGTCGTTGCCGCCGAAGTCAGTCCGCTGTCAGCGTCGAGCGAGGCGCCCAGACTGTCTACGGCTTCGGCGATTTGCTGGCTGTTGCGCGTCGCCGTGCCTTCGCGCAAAAGCGACGCGGTGTAATCGGCCACGCCAATCATCTTGTCGTCATCGCTCAAGCCGCCTTTCAATACGACCAGCCGCGCCGAAAATGTAGGCAGCTTGTGGCTTTCGAGTACGATGACCTGCAAGCCATTGCTCAGCTTGGTTTCAAACGGTTTGGGCAGCGTGACTTTGAGTACGTCTTTGCTAACCGGAGCCTTGCCCTTGATCACTGCGCCTTTGCTCGAAGGGCGTTCCTGTTGTGCTGTGCCACCGCCTTGCGCAAAACCAGTGACGGTCAAAGCCAAAAGGCAGACCGCCCACGAAGTCACACGAAGAGGCCACGAAGGAAAAAAAGAATTAAACGAATATTCTTCGTGTCTTCTTCGTGTGCCTTCGTGGGAGGAAGTTTTTCTGGATTGAGTAAGTTGTTTCATAAGTTCGTTTCTCCTCCTGCCGATTATTGTCCTGGCGTAGCGCCGCCTTTGCCTTTAGGTGCGGGAACCGCAATGCCTACGGTGCGCACTTCCTTTTTCAAGTATTGCTTCGCCACGCGCAGCACGTCTTCTTTGGTGACGGCTGCAATTTTCGACAATCGCGTATTCACCAGATTCGGATCATTCCACGCAATCGTCGCTTCGACGATGCTGGCCGCGAGGCCTTGCGAACTCTGGCGGGCATTGATTGCGCTGCGTTTGGCGAACTGTTTTGCCTTCTCTAATTCCCAGTCGGCGATGGGTTCGCTTTGCAATTTAGCGATCTCTTCGTTGAGCGCCGCTTCGACTTCTTCCTGTTTTTTGCCCGGCGTGATGACGGCAAGCAAACCAAAACCGCCAACGCCGCGCCGCGTTTCGACGAAAGTTTGCGTTTGAATCAACAACTGTTTTTCTTTGACCAGCCGTTGATAAAGCCGCGAACTATCGCCCCCGCCCATCACCGTCGAAAGCACATTCAGCGCATAAGCATCCGGCGTATTCCCGCGTACGCCCTTGTAAGCCATAACCAACACCGGCACTTGCGCGAGCGGGTCTTCGACTTTCAGGCGACGTTCAGCGGTTTGCGCGGGTTCGACAATGTCTACGGCAGGCGGCTTGGGTTGGGCGGGCAAGGCTTCAAAATACTTCTTGATCAGCGTCAACGCCTGCGTCGGGTTGAAATCTCCTACCAGCGCCAGCGCAGCGTTGTTCGGCGCGTAATACAACTTAAAGAACTCGCGCACGTCTTCAACACTCGCGGCGCTCAGGTCTTCCATCGAACCGATGACCGAATGCTTATAGTTAAAGTTGTCGTAAGCAGTCTCATTCAACTGCTCGAAAAATTTGCCGTAAGGCTGATTGTCTAACCGCAAGCGGCGCTCTTCCTGCACGGCGGCGCGTTGGTTGTCGAGGTTTTCTTTCGAGATGTCGAGCGCGCGCATGCGGTCGGCTTCGAGAAACAGCGCGAGTTCGAGTTGGTTGGCGGGCAGCGTTTCATAATACAACGTGCGCTCTTCGTCGGTCGTGCCGTTCATGTCGCCGCCGTTGGTGTCTACGAGAATGAAATGCTCGCTCTTGCCGACGTTCTCTGAGCCTTGATACATCATGTGCTCAAACAGATGCGCAAAGCCGGTGCGACCTTTTTTCTCGTTGCGCGAACCCACGTCGTAATTAACCGCAAGCGAGACGACCGGCGCGCTGTGGTCTTCAACCAGAAATACGCGCAAGCCGTTCTTGAGTTTGTATTCTTTGAAATTCACCTGACTCGCTGACGCGGTGGCAGCAATCCCCGCAACGGGTTTAGTCGCCGGACGCTTCTTTTGAGCATTCACAGGCGTCACACACAACTGCACGGCGAGCATCACCAACAGTGGGCCGCCTGCGTAAAACGCTTTTCGCATATCTTTTCGCATATTGGGTACTCCTTACTTGTTTGGGAAAGGGATAAGTGCGGCCTGAACAACGAATGCGCCAAAAATAAAGTTGCATCGTCCTCGTCAGCCGGGGCGATTCTAGCCCAGCGACTCAGGCATCACCAAAAGGCCAAAAGGCGCTACGTATCAGAATGAAGAAGCCGATAGAGTTATCATTGACAATCAATTAGGCAATACGCATCATCCGGCGTCTTTTCCCCCTGCCCGCTAGAGTAACCCACGCGGCGATGATGACGGTGAATGGCAGGATCAATCCTTTAAGCAAGCTAACAGATGCAAGAAAGTTTTACCTTAACCCAAACCCTGACGAACCTGGCGGAACTCGACCGCTATAATTATTGGCTTTACGAACAAATTGCCGAAGCCGTCGGCACGCGCGTGCTTGAAGTCGGCTCAGGCACGGGCAACATCACCCAGTTTCTAGCCACGCAAGAACGTCATGTGACAGCCACTGATGTCGTGCCCAGCTATCGCCGCTTGCTGGAAGAAACCTTTGCCAACCAGCCGCAGGTAAAGGTGGGCGAATTCAATCTTGATAAGTCGGCGTCGGATGAATATGCGCAAGGCAGTTTCGACACGGTGGTCTGTTTGAACGTACTCGAACACATCGAAAACGACCTGTTCGCGCTGCAACAAATGCGCAAGGCGTTAGCCCCCGGCGGCAAGCTGGCGCTGCTCGTGCCTTCGCATCAAATGCTTTATGGCGAATTCGACCGCGCCGTCGGACACTTTCGCCGTTACGAAAGAAAAGGCTTGCACAAGCTGCTCGAACAAGCGGGCTTTACCGTAAGCCAAACCAAATTTTTCAGCATGCTGGCAATGCTGCCGTGGTTCATCAACGGGCGCGTATTGAAACGCGATTACCTCCCGCCAAATCAAGCCGATCTCGCCAACCGGTTAGTGCCGTTGCTCAAGCTCGAAAAGCTCATCGGCCCACCCTGCGGCATCTCGCTGATCGCAATTGCAGAAAAAACATAACCAGAAATTCTGAGTACCGAGTATCAAGTGCCGAGTCTATGCACTCACTGAGTACTCGGCACTCGTAACTTAGGACTTTGAATATGCGTTGGACAAAATTTTTCATTCCCACTTTGCGCGAAGAACCCGCTGATGCTGAAGTCATCAGCCACAAGCTGCTGTTGCGCGCCGGTTTCGTCAGGCAGTTAGGCGCAGGCATTTATTCTTACCTGCCGCTCGCGCAGCGTTCCGTACTCAAAATTTGCGAAATCATCCGCCAAGAGATGAGCGCCGTCGGCGGGCAGGAATTCTTTCTGCCTGCGTTGCATCCGGCTGAAATCTGGCAAGAGTCTGGCCGCTGGTCGGTGATGGGCGACAACATGTTTCGCCTCAAAGATCGCAAGGGCAGCGATTACTGTTTGGGCATGACGCACGAAGAAATCTTCACCGATCTCGCGCGCCGCGAGTTGCGTTCATACAAACAACTGCCGCAAGTCTGGTATCAGATTCAAACCAAATTCCGCGACGAACCGCGCCCCAAGTCGGGCTTGTTGCGCGTGCGGCAGTTCACGATGAAGGACGCTTATACGTTTGACGTAGATTTCGCCGGACTCGACAAATCCTTTGACGATCAGCGCAATGCGTATTGCAAAGTCTATTCGCGCTGCGGCCTTGATTTCGTCATTGTTGATGCAGACACCGGCGCGATGGGCGGCTCGGCGTCGAACGAATTCATGGTTTACACCAACGCAGGCGAAGACCTTGTGGCAAGTTGCGCGGCTTGTGGTTACGCGGCGAATACTGAAAAGGCTACGTCGCGCCTGCCTGCGGTTGATGATGGGGCCGAAGCGCTGGCGATTGAAAAATTCCCTACGCCCAACGTGCGCACGATTGACGACTTGATCACTTTTGAGGGCGGCGCAACGGCGAACCAGCAAATCAAAACGCTGGTCTATGTCGCAGTCGCTGAGAATGCTAAAGGCGAAGCGCAAGCTACGCCTTTTCTCGCCCTGTTGCGCGGCGATCATCCGCTGAATGACGCGAAAGTTTTGAACGCCGCCGCAAAGCTCTGCAATAAAGATGGATTTGAAGTCAGCGCCACTCGTCCCGCACATCCCGAAGAAATCTTCGATCTGATGAACGCTCACGCGGGCAGCCTCGGTGCAGTAAGCGCGGCGCTCAAAAACGCCAAGCTATTCGTCATCGCCGACGAAGCCTTGCGCGGACGTTTCAATATGACGACCGGCGCGAACGACGACGATCATCACTTTCGTAATGTTTCGCTTGAACGCGACATCAAAGTGACGGCGTGGGCAGAATTGCGCACCGTGGCAGAAGGCGAAGGCTGTCCGAATTGCGAAGCCAACCTGCGTTTAGGCAAGGCGCTCGAAGTCGGCCACATCTTCAAGCTGGGTTTGAAATACAGCAAGGCCTTGAATGCGACGGTGCTGAATTCTGACGGCAAGCCTACGCCGCTGGTGATGGGCAGTTACGGCATCGGCGTCGAACGCATCCTCGCCGCCGCGATCGAATTGCATCACGACGAAGCGGGCATTCAATTCCCCATCACCATTGCGCCTTTCCAAATCGTAGTCACGCCGCTCAACGTCAAAGACGCTGAACTTAAAGCCGCAGGTGAAAGCATTTATGGCGAGTTGCTCAAGGCGGGCGTTGACGTGCTTTACGACGACCGCGATGAGCGCCCCGGCGTCAAACTGAATGACGCTGATTTAGTCGGCTTCCCTTTCCAGATTCGCATCGGCGCGAAAAAGTTTAAGGAAGGCCAATGCGAGTTTTATAATCGCGTAACGCGGCAATCAGATGATGTAGCTTTGAGTGAAGTCGTCGCGCTTGCCACTGCGCGCGTACAGCAGGCGATGCAAGCGCTCAATCAATAACATGTTTAGCTTGGGTGAATAGCACGAGCTGGATGAGCAAAAACCGGTAGAAATCAGTTCTCTGGAGAATCAAATGAAAATTTTTGCGTTACTTTCATTCTTACTGTTGCCGCTGACAGTCGCGGCTCAAGCTCCGTTATCAGCGGAACATCAAATCGCCGCGACGATTCAAGCTGCGCCGGAAGAAATGCGCGCCGGAGCGGCGGTGTTGGGTTACGGCGCAGACGGCAAGTTGACCGAGTTGCGCAAAGCGACGAACGATTTGGTTTGCTTGGCGGATAATCCGAAAGACACGACGTTCAGCGCGGCCTGTTATCACAAAGACCTCGAACCTTATATGGCGCGGGGCCGCGAATTGACGGCGCAAGGCATCACGGGCGGCAACCGCAACGCCGAACACCGCTGGAAAGAAATCAAAGAAGGCAAGCTCAAGTTCCCCAAAGAGCCGCGCATGCTTTATGTATTGTCAGGCAAGGGTTACGACGAAGCGACCGGCAAGGTGACTGACGGCGTAGTGCGCTGGGTGATTTACGTGCCCAACGCCACAGCGGAATCGCTGGGCTTGTCTACGAAAGCGAAACGCGGCGAGCCGTGGCTGATGGATGCGGGTACGTTGGGCGCACACATCATGATGACGCCGAAATAGCTGCGGTGAGAAAGAACAACTTCAAGTTGAGCCAGTTCGCCAATGGGTTGTAAGCTACGCCTGCATTTCTGGTGAACTCATGCAAAGAATCAAAGCAGTAACTAAATCCTTTTTCAGCACTTCGCTCATTGTCTTTTTCTTTTTCGGCTTATCTTTCTTGCCGTCGGGCCTGTCGTCGGCGCAGCAATCCATTAACACTTCCGCTTCAGTCGCGCCTGTGCCCGCGTGGGTGAAGACCGAAGCCCTCACGCTCGCCACGAATGAGCAAACCGGTGAAGCGCGCGAAGGCGTGATTCGCTTGCTGTCTGACCAGCAGGTGCGGGTGACGGTTAATTCTACAGAACGATACTTTCACAACGCCGAACAAATCATCAGCCAGCCGGGCATTGAACACGCTTCGCAATTGCAGCTCGTGTTCGACCCGACCTATCAGCGGCTCGTGTTGCATCGCATTCAAATCATTCGCGGCAATCAAACCATCAATGCCTTGAAGCCGCGCGAGATCAAGTTCGTACAGCAAGAGTCGGAGTTAGAAGAGCGGCTGTTCAACGGCACGCTGGCGGCGCTGGTCATTCTCAACGACGTGCGCGTAGGCGACGTGATCGAATACGACTATTCGCTCAATGGCGAGAATCCGATACTCGGCGGCAAGTTCGCCGACGTGAGTTATCTGGTTGAGAGCGAACCCGTCTCGAAGCTACGTTATCGCTTGCTGTGGCCGACGGCGCGTCCGTTGAAACATGCCGTGCGCGGGCTGGAACTCAAGCCGACCATTACGGCGCAAGGCAATCTGACCGAATACGTTTGGGTACGGATGAACACGGCTGCGCCTGAGGCTTCGAGCGAAACCAATGATTATCCCATCTTGCATCTGAGCGAATTTCAAAGCTGGCAGGACGTGGTTGCGTGGGCCTTGCCGCTTTATCGGCAAACCGCGTTGTCGCCGCAATTGCGCGCGCAAATCGAAACGTGGCGCAAAGTCTCGCCCGAACCTGAGAAACAAATGCTGGCGGCATTACGGTTCGTGCAAGACGAGATTCGTTATCTGGGCATAGAGATGGGGCGACATTCGCACTTGCCGCACGCGCCGTCGCTGGTGCTGTCGCGGCGTTACGGCGATTGCAAAGACAAGGCGCTGTTGTTGTGCGTGGCGCTCAACGCGCTGGGTATCGCGGCGCAACCGGCACTGGTGAATACAGAACTGTATGAGCAAGTGGCAGAGTTGCCGCCTTCGCCTTATGCCTTTGACCATGTGATCGTACGCGCGCAACTCAATGAGCGTGATTACTGGTTCGACGCGACGGCCAGCTTGCAACGCGGCGATTTGAAAGCGCACGTCAATCCGAATTTCGGAAGCGGCCTGCCGATTCAAAACCCGATTCATAACAATGACACTGAGTTGGCCGAGATTGCCGTGGCCGCGAGCAATGCGCCACTCAAAACTATTCATCAGGTTTTCAAGCTGGGCGAAAACAACACGGCGGCGCTTGAAATCACTACGACCTATCGCGGCCCCGAAGCTGACGATATGCGTTCTTACCTGGCTTCGAGTTCACCGAAAGATTTGGCCCAAGAACATTTGCGCGCTTATACCGACAGCGACCGCAGCCTGACCGCCGACGGCAAGCCGCAAATCAATGACGACGCAGCCAAAAACGAACTCACCATCATCGAACATTTCAACGTCGGCAGATTCTGGAAAGACAACAAACGCCTGCTGGTCGCCGACCGCATCACGCAGGAATTGCCGTGGGTTAATCTCACGGCGGCCAATCTCACGGCGAATGACGCGACAACTAATAATAAGGCGAAGGACAAACGCATACGCCTGAGCTTTCCGCTCGATGTCGAACACATTATCGAAGTGCAAGGCGCGGCCTTGCCCGAACGGCAAGACAAGATCGAACACGAAGCGTTAACGCTGCAATTCCGTCATGAGCAAGTCGGCGACGCGATGCGGCTGAGTTATCGCTTGCGTAGCTTGCGGCCTTTTGTCAGCGCACGAGACGCGCGCGGCTTGAACGAAGCCATTGAACGAATGGAAGACGTGACAAAAGTTTCGCTCTCATCTACGGGACGTTTTACCAATTCGCTCAACCAGCAAATGCGCGTGTTCGGTTTGTTCGGCTTATTGCTGATGCCGTTGGTGGCGTGGTTTGCGGTCAAATGGATGCAGCATCGGCAGCGCAGTGCGGCGATTGCGCAAGCGGCGGCGACGGAGGCTTATGTGCCGCCCGGAGCTACGCCCGCGACCGCGTTGCCTGCCAGCGAGATGCAAAGCACGTTGCAATACATGCTTTGTGTATGTGGCGCGAATTATCCGCGCATGAATTGGCCGCAAGTCACCATGCTGTATGACGGACAGAAGATTTGCGCGATGCAGTTGCATTGCGCGACGTGTG
The DNA here is from genome assembly GCA_031414155.1 of Acidobacteriota bacterium. GTDB lineage: Bacteria > Acidobacteriota > Blastocatellia > RBC074 > RBC074 > JACPYM01. The sequence continues at coordinate 2,841 of JANNUY010000591.1, read as the reverse complement.
AACAACCGCGCGATTTACATTTCGTTTTGCCTTCATCAACAGTGCCCGCCGACAGTCTCGCCCCACGCGAAGAAGGTGCTTGAATGGCCTTCTGCGATTATCCATAATGCCGATGGTGTCTTTGCGCCGTAAGTTTTTCAAAACCAGCGGCCCCACCTGATAAACACACGCTCCCGTTTCGGTGCCAACCATGAACGCAGTACCAAATGATCCCTTATCGCTTAAACCTAATCAGACAACGCCTCAGACAGTGCCGCAAACAATGATAGACATTCATTGTCACGTATTGCCTGAGACGGATGACGGTTCGATCTCGCTGGAAGAATCGGTTGAGATGTGCCGGATGGCGGCGGCGGACGGCATTAAGACAATTGTCGCTACGCCGCATTTATTCGATGGAGTACACGCGCCGCCCACGCGCGACGACATCCGCCGCAAGATTGATCTGGTGATGGAAGCCAGCGGCGGCGTAGTCGAAATCGTCCCCGGCGGCGAGACTCGTTATAGCCACGAAATCTTTCAGGAAGCGCGCGACAAACATACGCGCATCAGGCTCAACGGCAGTTCGTATATGTTGCTCGAATTCGACTTTATGATGATTCCGCCGAATATCGAAGCGACGATTTTTCAAATTCAGCAAGCGGGTTTGACGCCCGTCATCGCACATCCCGAACGCAACGCGCGCATTCAACTCAAGCCCGAAATTCTGGTGGGCTTGATCGAACGCGGTGCTTACGCGCAAATTGACGCGGGCAGTTTGCTGGGCAGCTTCGGCAAGGAATGTGAAGCCTCGGTGAAGCAAATCCTGCGCGCCGGACTCGCGCACTTTCTGGCTTCGGACGGACACCATCAAGACCGGCGGCGTCCGCTGTTGTCGAAAGCCGTCAGTATCGCGGCAGAAATCGGCGGCGAGCGATACGCCAAAGCGTTGGTCGAAGACAATCCGCTCGCGCTGATTCAAGATCGCGGCATTCCGTTTCAACCCGAACCCGATCTGGATGCGCTGCGCGGGCAACGCAAAAAGAAGGCAGAGAAAAGCTGGTACGCGTTTTGGAGATAAGCCCATGCGCAAAATCATTTTTGGCGGAGCCAATTCACTCGACAATTTTTTCGCGCGCCCAGACGGTAGTGTGGACTGGCTGATCTTTAGCGATGAAGTGATGGAAGTGATGAAAGGCTCATTCGACAACGTAGACACCGTGTTGATGGGTCGCAAAACTTACGAATTTGCGCTCAAGCAAAGCGCCGGCAAAAGTTCTGCAATGCCCGGCATCACGAGTTATGTGTTCTCACGAACCTGGAAAGAAAGCCCTGACCAGAACGCGCAACTGGTCACAACAGATGCGGTCGAGTTCGTGCGCAAGCTGAAAAGCCAGCCCGGCAAAGACATCATCCTGATGGGCGGCGGCGATTTCGCCAAAACGCTTTTTGAAGCCGACCTGATTGACGAAATCGGCTTCAACATTCATCCCGTGTTGTTGGGTTCGGGCATTCCGATCTTTTTCGAAATGTCGCGGCAGATTGATTTGCAATTGATCGAATGCAAAACGTTCAAAACCGGCTGTGTGTTAGTGCGTTATCAAGTAATACATTCTTAGGCAATTTCTGATGAACCAATTAAATTTATTGAACTCTTTAACTCGCCGTGCGGTAAGCCTGTTGGCGATTTGTTTGTTTCTCAGCCTCACGACTCAAGCCAAACCTCAATGGCAAATCAAGACGCTCAAGAACGGCTTGCAAGTGATCGTCATCGAAAACCACGTCGTGCCGTTAGTTACCGTAGAAATGGCTGTCAAAAACGGAGCGTGGACTGAACCGCCTGAGTTCAACGGCTTATCGCATCTTTACGAGCACATGTTTTTCAAGTCGAACGAAAAGTCGCGCGCCGAGGGTTATCACGACCGCGCGGGCGAGTTGGGCATGTTGAGCAACGCGCAAACCCAGCACGAAGTCGTCAACTATTACACGACCACCGTGCGCACCGGTACGCGCGAAGCCATGCGCGTACTCAATGATGCAATTCGTTATCCGTTGTTTGATGAGCAGGAATTCAAACAGGAAATCGAGGTCGTACTTGATGAACTCAACCGCCACGCTTCGAATCCGTTTTACTACATTCTCAATGGCGTAGATCAAAAGCTCTGGTACAAATACTATTCGCGCAAAAATCCGGGCGGCTTGCCTACGACCGTGTCGAAAGCGACGACGACGATGATGCGCGCGATTCAGCACAAGTTTTACGTACCCAACAACGCCGCGATCATCATTGCGGGCGATGTCAACGCGACTGAAATTTTTTACCAAGCCGACGCCATCTTCGGTGATTGGGAACGTGGCGCTGACCCCTTTGCCGCCGACCCGATTCCGCGTCATCCGGGCTTGCCCAAAGACGAAGCCGTCATCGTTAATCAAGCGGTAAACGCGGTCACGATCAATATGGGCTATCACGGGCCTTCGACCGATTTAGATCCGCAAGCGACTTATGCGGCGGACGTTTTCTCTTACATCCTGCGCCAACCGGATTCCAAGTTTTCCCGCGCGCTGATTGATTCCGGCCTGACCACGGGCGCGGCAGTCAGCTACCTCACGCAACGTAACGTAGGCCCGATCACCATCACCGCACAAACCAACGCCGACAAGGTCAAGGCGGCGATCACCGCGATCAATCAGCAGATTCAGCAATTCGACGCGCCAGATTTTTATACCGACGAAGAACTCAGCAGCGCCAAAACGCAATTAGACGTGAGCGAAGTTTATAGCCGCGAGAAACCGTCGGAATACGCGCACACGGTGAGTTTCTGGTGGGCGAGTTCAGGGCTGGATTATTACGCGACCTATGTC
>JANNUY010000590.1:0-2446 GCA_031414155.1 Acidobacteriota bacterium | reverse complement strand
CAGAAGTGCTGATTGATCCGAATACCTATTCATCGGATGGCACGGTGCGCGTGAATCTGGCTTCGCTGTCGAAAGACGCGAAATATGGCGTCGTGGCGATTTCCAAGAGCGGTTCGGATTGGCAGGAATATCAGGTGATGGAAGTGGCTACGAAAAAGATGCTGCCGGATGTGCTGAAGTGGGTGAAAGTTTCGGGCGCAAGCTGGGCGGGCAATGGATTCTTTTACAGCCGCTATCCCGCGCCTGAGAAAGGCCGCGAGCTTTCGACCAAAAACGAAAACCATCAAGTCTGGTTTCACAAGGTCGGCACGGCGCAAGAAGCCGACGAATTGATTTACGAAGACAAAACCAATCTGCAACGCTTTCATCAAGTCGGCACGACCGAAGACGAACGCTTTGCGCTGCTGAACATTTCAGATCGCGGCAAAGGTAAAAAAGGCAACTCGATTTTCTTCCGCGACTTGTCGAAGGGCGAAAAGACCTTCACGCCACTGGTTGGCGAAATCACTGATGACTCGTTCGGCGTGATTGATAATCTCAAAAACAAGTTTTTGATCGAGACGAATAAGAACGCGCCGAACGGCAAAGTCGCGCTTTACGATCCGGCGACGAAAGCCTGGTCTGACGTATTGCCGGAAAAAACCGAACCGTTGCAAAACGCAGGCAAGGCGGGCGGCAAGCTCTTTGCGACCTATCTGAAAGACGTGACGACGAAGGCTTATGTTTACAGCCTCGCGGGCAAGCTCGAAAACGAAGTCACCATGCCCGGCCCCGGTTCGGCGGGCGGATTCGGCGGCAACAACGATGACAAGTTCGTGTTCTATTCGTTCCAGTCTCTGAACTATCCGCCGACGACGTTCCGTTATGACATCGCCACGAAAAAGTCTTCGCTCTATCGCACCGTAGACATCCCTGGTTTCAAGGCGACTGATTTCGAGACCAAACAGGTTTTCTATAACAGCAAAGATGGCACGCGCGTACCGATGTTTTTGGTTCACAAGAAAGGACTGAAACTCGACGGCACGAATCCGACGCTGTTGTATGCCTACGGCGGCTTCAACATCACGACTTCGCCGTCGTTCAGCGCGCTGCGCATTGCGTTGCTTGAGAACGGATTCGTTTATGCTTCGGCCAACATTCGTGGTGGCGGAGAATACGGCGAGAAATGGCACGAGGCGGGTACGAAGCTCAAAAAGCAAAATGTGTTCGATGATTTCATCGCGGCAGCGGAATGGCTCATTGCGAACAAATACACCTCGTCGAAAAAGCTCGCCATTCAAGGCGGCTCGAACGGCGGCTTGCTCGTCGGCGCAGTGTTGAATCAACGTCCTGAACTCTTTGGTGCGGCGCTGCCTGCCGTCGGCGTAATGGACATGTTGCGCTTCCACAAATTCACCATCGGCTGGAACTGGATCGCCGATTACGGTTCGAGCGACAACGCGGCAGAATTCAAGGCGCTGTATGCCTATTCGCCGTTGCACAATTTGAAAGAGACCAAATACCCCGCAACGATGGTGACGACGGCTGACCACGACGACCGCGTAGTCCCCGCGCACTCGTTCAAATACGCCGCAACGTTGCAGGAAAAACAACGCGGCGACGCGCCCGTATTGATTCGCATCGAAACCAAATCCGGCCACGGCGCAAGCAGTACGGCGAAACAGATCGAAGGCACGGCAGATCAATACGCCTTCTTGATGCACCACCTCGGCGTAGCGCCGAAGCTGGATAACGTCGCGCAAAAATAACCGATCAATAGATACGCGGATAACGCGGATGCGGCGGATTACCGCAAATCAGAAAAAAGAATCCGTTTTTATCCGCTGCATCCGCGTCATCCGCGTATCTATTCCCTTTTGTCATTGAACCCTTTTGGAGAAGCCCCGAATGAAAACGTTTTTATTGCTGTTCTTGCTGTTGACCGCGCCAGTTTTCGCGCAATCGTCCGACGCAGTACTCGGACGTTGGGACGCGACCGTACAAACGCCGACGGGCGGCAGTTACCCTTCGTGGTTCGAGATTCGGCTGCGCAAAGAAGGCGAGTTGATGGCGAGTTTCGTAGGCCGTTTCGGCAGCATGCGTTACGCGACCAAAGCTGAATACAAAGACGGACAATTAACGATTGCGATTCCAAAGCAATACGAACAAGCACCGGCTGAGTTGGTTTTTACCGGCAAACTCGAAGGCGACAAGTTGAGCGGTACAACGACGGACGAAACCGGCAAAATCGTGTCATGGTCAGCCGTGCGCGCACCAGCCTTGCTGACCGCCAAAGCTCCGGCGTGGGGCAAGCCGATTCAACTGATGGACGCCAAAGACCTGCACGGCTGGAAGCTGCGCAGCAACCAGCACGGCAACTGTTGGAGCATTAGCGACGGCATTCTCAGCAACGGTGCGCCTTGCACCGACCTCATCAGCGAACAGAAATTCACCGACTTCAAATTGC
>JANNUY010000589.1:0-6170 GCA_031414155.1 Acidobacteriota bacterium | reverse complement strand
GCGCGCTTGAATTGCCCCATCGGCATTGCCGTAGACGGTCAAGGAAATTTCTATATCGCAGACAGCGAGAACCATCGCATTCGTCGTGTTGCGGCTGCCGACGGCATCATTACGACGATTGCGGGCAGCGGAACCGCTGGCGCTTTCGGAGGCGATGGCGGCCCCGCGACGCAAGCGCGTTTGAATACGCCGACGCAGGTGGCGGTGCGCGGCAACGATTTGTTTATCGCTGACTCGCTCAATAGCCGCATCCGCCGCGTGAACCTGACAGACGGAATGATTACGACGGTGGCGGGCGTTGGCACAGAAGGTTTCTCAGGTGATGGCGGCGCAGCCACCGCCGCGCAACTTTTTAGACCGAAGGGAATTGCATTAGACGCGCAAGGCAATCTGTTCATCGCCGATACGCGCAATAACCGCATTCGTCGCGTCAGCGTGGCGGATGGCGTGATTTCAACCGTAGCCGGTTCGGGCGTGCGTGGCATTGCGGGCGATGACGGCCCAGCGACGGCGGCGCGCATCGGCGAACCCGAAGGCGTTTGGGTAGACGCGCAAAACAACATCTTCATTGCAGACACGTTTAACGACCGCATTCGTCGGGTGAACGCGGCGAACGGTACGATCAGCACCTTTGCGGGCAATGGCGCGACCGGCTTTGGCGGAGACGGTTCCGCCGCGAGCGCCGCGCGTTTCTTTTGTCCGACCGGCGTTATAACCGACGCCGCCGGGCGTGTCTTCGTCGCTGACCGCGACAACCACCGCGTCAGATTGGTGCAACCGGTTCCGACCAACGACACCACGCCGCCCGTGTTGACGCTCACGCAACCTGTGATGTCATCGGCTTCTGCTAGCACCTTCACGACGAACGCCAGCCCGTTGCGACTGATGGGGACGGCGACTGACAACGGCACGCTGCTCAGTGTGCAATGGGTGAATGATCGCGGCGCGAGCGGACTGGCAACGGGCGTGAGCGCGTGGACGGTCGCGGCGGTTCCGCTCTCTATCGGCGTGAACAACCTGACGATCACGGCTTATGACCTCGCGGGCAATCTGGCGACGTTCACGTTGGCGGTGACGTTCGCGCCCGCGCAACTTGTCACGACGCTGGCGGGCAATGGCCTTGCTGGTGGAACAGGCGATAGCGGCGCAGCGGCTCTCGCGCAATTATTGGCTCCGCGTGCGGTTGCGGTTGATGCGCGCGGCAATGTTTACGTCGCCGACACGACGCATCGCGTACGCCGCATCACGCCCAGCGGGCAGATCGTCCCGTTCGCGGGCAACGGCATCGTCGGCAACGCGGGTGATGGCGGACTAGCGATTGACGCCAACCTCAATCAGCCGCGCGGCTTGGCGGTTGATTCCGCCGGAAACGTTTATATCGCCGATACGCTCAATCATCGCATTCGCAAAGTGACCGCAGGTGACGGACGTATTGCCACGCTGGCAGGCACTGGAATCGAAGGCAATCAAGGCGATGGCGGCGCGGCGACGCAAGCCGAACTGAGTTTCCCCACCGGCGTCGCGCTCGATAGCGCGGGCAATGTTTATGTCGGTGACACGGGCAATCATCGCATCCGCAAAATCAATGTGAGTGACGGCAAGATCGCTACGGTTGCGGGCAATGGCGAAGTTGGTTTTAGCGGTGACGGCGGGCCTGCGCTTCAGGCGCAATTGTACGCTCCTGTCGGCGTAGCGGTTGACGCACAGAACAACGTTTATTTCGTAGACCAGGGCAATCAGCGCATTCGTCGCGTTGGCAGCGACGCCACGATCACGACGTATGCAGGTACGGGAGCGACTACGTTTAATGGCGACGACCGGCTGGCGAACTCCGCCAATCTGAACGAACCGCGTTTGATTGCGCTTGACGCGGCTGGCGATCTTTATGTCGCCGATCAGGGCAATCATCGCATCCGCAAAATCGCGCGCGGCACCAATCTCATCACGACCGTCGCGGGCAATGGCGTGCAAGGTTTCAGCGGCGATAACAGCGCGCCGAATTCAGCCTTGCTTTCGATTCCGCAAGGCGTCGCGGTTGACGCGCAAGGCAATATCTTCATCGCTGACACGGGCAACAACCGCGTACGCAAAGTGCAAGCGGCGTCGAACGTGCGCGCGGTCACCAGCGTTTCGGCGGCGAGTTACGCGGCGCAGGTCGCGCCTGATTCCATCGTCGCGGCGTTCGGCGAGCGCCTTGCGCCTTCGGTTGAAATCGGCCAGACGGTTCCGCTGCCGACTACGCTCGCCGGTACGACGGTGCGCTTACGCGACAGCGTGGGCGTTGAACGACTCGCGCCGCTGTTTTTCGTCAGCCCCGGACAGATCAACTATCACATTCCGGCAGGCACGTCAGAAGGCATCGCCACCGTGACGATCAATACGGCGGAAGGCTCGTTGAATACCGGCACTTTGAATGTCAGCAGCGTCGCGCCGGGGTTGTTCGCGGCTAATGCCGACGGGCAAGGCGTACCAGCGGCGGTCACGTTGCGCGTGAAAGCTGACGGCGCACAAATTTATGAAACAATTTCGCGCTTCGATTCCAGCACCAGCCGTTTTGTCGCCACGCCGATTGATCTCGGCCCTGAAAGCGATCAGATGTTTTTGATTCTTTACGGCACGGGCCTGCGCGGACGCAGCGCGCTGTCGAACGTGACGGTGCGTTACGCCGATCTCAACGGCGAAGTGCTTTACGTTGGCGAATCGCCTGGTTTCATCGGCCTGGATCAAGTCAACGTACGCATTCCGCGTGGCCTGATCGGGCGCGGTGACGTGAATCTCACTTTGACCGCTGATGGGCGAACGTCGAATACGATGCGCATCATTGTGAAATGAACCTGGTACCTCACCCGCTGAATTTGGGTAGTCGAAAAACCGAAAAGCTCTGGTAGGGCAGGTTCAGAACCTGCCCTACGCGCCCCTCCTCTTCTATCGTGATGAGGTACTTGTGTTCTTTTTGTTTAACTACCATTTCTCTTGCCGCATAGCCTTTGGTATGGCACTTTGCAGCCATCACTGGAATGGATTGAGTTTTCACTCGCCAAAGTCTCACAAAATTTTCGCAGGAATAAGTTTTAGAAATTAACGGGTTTGATCGGATCAGCAACCGACAAAGTCACTTCTTAAAGTCACTTCTTTCGGTTTGGCATCGCTTGCGGCAACCGCTTGCAGGGTTGTCAACACTGGTCGTATAGGCATGTGCCAACGGCTAGAAAAACACACAATGGCTCCCCGCGAGATTTTTGCTGAAGCACCTTTCTCGCGGAAGGCGCAGCAGTAAGTCTCAAGAATTACCACATATGAAAAGAATCTCTCTCGCGCTCTTTATCGTTTTGACTACGGTCTTGGTCGGGCAAGCCTGGCTGAATGTACGCCAGCGCCATGTCCTAACCACTTGGCAAAGCGTTCCAGCAACATCCAACCAATCTCATTCACCTGCATCTGCACCCAAAGATGACGCGGCCAAAGAAGCTGCCAGCCAGCCTGCTCAACCGGCGGAGGATCAATCTGGCAGCAGCGCGCCTAAGCGTGAGGAAGACGCAGACCAACGTCGTGTCGAAGGTAAAGGTGAGAGCGAGGAAGAGGAAGAAGAGGAACGGCGACGCGCCAATTATTCTTACGCCGGGCGCGTAAACAAGTATGTTTTGCCTGCCCCCACGACGCGCCGCTCAAAAGACGTGCAGTTTATCGGTCAGGCCAAATTGTTGGCTGACGGTTCGATGGAAGGCGTGCGGATGGTGATGGATGCGCCGATTCAGCAGACGACCCAAACCTTGATGGACAATCAGGCGAAGGCCGTAGTCGTACCCGGAAAACAAAGGCTGAATCCTGAACGCGAAGTGCCGGGCCGTGGGAATCGTCCGCAAAATCCCAACGCTCCCGCCGTCGCAAGCTGGCCGTTGAATCCGACTCAGACAAGTCAGAACGGATTACTCGCGGCTCCGCAAACGGTCAGCCTGAGCTTCAATGGGGCAACGTTGACCGATACGGGCGCGTTCCCGCCTGATACGATGGGTACGGTGGGGCCGACGCAGTATTTCGTATTCGTAAATGGCCGACTGCGCACCTTCAACAAAACCACGGGCGTGGCTGATGGCGTAATCAACGCCGACCCTGATGTGTTTTTCGCTTCGGTGATGACGCCTGTCGTGTCCCCCGTTGTACTCAACTTCACCAGCGACCCGAATGTGCGTTATGACCGTTTCAGCGCGCGCTGGTTTCTCACGATCATTGACGTGCCCTGTACGAACGGCACTTGCACGACAACCGCCGCCAATCGCCAGATGATTGCGGTGAGCGACGCCGCCAGCAACGGCGTCATCAACGGCAGCACGGTCTGGAGCTTTTACCAGTTTCAAGGCGACCCCGGCACGAACTTCCTTGATTATCCCTCGCTGGGCATTGACGTGAACGCGCTCTATATCGGCGGCAATATGTTCACCAGCGCGGGCAGCTTCGTGGGCACGAACGGTTATGTAGTGCCCAAGTCGTCCATCTTGAGCGGCGGCCCCGCCACCGTAACTTTGTTTGCCAATCTGGCAGCCGGAGCCGGAGCCGGACCTTCTTCGCCGCGCGGCGTTGATAACTTCGATGCGAGCGCGACTGAAGGCTATTTAGTCGGCGTAGACAATGCCACTTTCAGCACGATGATGTTTCGCCGCGTGAGCAGTCCGGGAACGGCCACGCCGACGATCTCCGCCAATATCAGCGTAACGGTTCCGACTACGACCAGCCCGAATCCGGTAACGCACCTGGGCAACACGGGCGGCAATAACGGACGACTGGATTCGCTTGACGACCGGTTGTTCGCCGCCATGGTTCGCAATGGACGATTGTGGACGGCGCATAACTTTCGTGTGAGTGCTGCGGGCGTTGCCAGCACGGTGGCGGCGTCGCGCAATGCGTCGCGTTGGTATGAATTTCAAAATCTGACGACGACGCCCACGCTGGTGCAATCCGGCACTGTGTTCGACAACGCCGCTACCCTCGCGGCGGCTCGACAGCATTTCATCCCCTCAATCACGGTCAGCGGTCAGGGGCACGCCGTCATAGGCTTTACGGTGGCGGGCGTCATTGGTGCGACGCCGGGTTTCACAGGCCGATTAGCCACAGACACGCTGGGTACGATGAGCGGACCGCCCACCAGTCTGGCAGATACGCTTGGCACAACGACCGCGAATTACAACCCGCCTTCCGATCCAGGTGGAGCGGCTGGGCGGCGTTGGGGCGATTACTCATACACCAGCGTTGACCCCAAAGACGATATGACGATTTGGACGATTCAGGAATACAATCAGGCTTCGAACTCTTACGCAGTGCGCGTAGCGAAACTGCTTGCGCCGCTACCTGCTACGCCCTCGCTGGCGAACGCGGCATCGGTGGCAAGCGGACAGGCTTCGGTCAACGTCATCGTCACGGGCACTTCCACCAGCGGTTCGGGTTTTTACGATCCGGGCACGAATCTACCTGCCCCGGCATTACCTTTCAATCACATTGCGGCTTCGGTGACGGGCGGAGTCACAGTTAACAGCGTGACTTATACCGACCCGACGCACATTACGCTGAACATCTCGACCGTCGGCGCGTCCACGGGTTTGCAAACCGTGACTGTTACCAACCCTGATGGGCAAATGGCGAGCGGAGGCATCCTCACGATCACCGCTGGCGCTCTAGTTGCCCCGTCTATGCACAAGGCGTTTGGGGCGGCGGCGATTCAATCCGGCGGAAATACGCCGGTGATGTTGACGTTGAATAATCCGAATGCGACGGCGCTGACGGGAGCGGCGTTTAGCGATACGCTCACTAATCTGAGTGCGGCGGGCGGTTTGGTGACGGGTTCGTGCGTAGGCACTACGCCTGCGACGTTGAGTGCAGGCGCTACCAATCTGAGTTTCAGTGGCATCGGGATTCCGCCGACGGGGAGTTGTACGGTCGTGTTCAGTGTGACGAGCAGTACGCTGGGGACGTGGCCGAATATGACTTCGGGCGTCACTACGACGCAGACACCCAGTGCGGGGCCGGTGAGTAATCCGGCGAGTCTGACGGTGTATGGTGCGCCGACCATCGCTAAAGCGTTTGCGCCTACGGCGATTACGGCGGGCGGGACTTCGACGGTGACGGTGATGATAAGCAATCCGAATCCGATTGGGTTGATCGCGGCGTTCGGCGATACG
>JANNUY010000588.1:0-6439 GCA_031414155.1 Acidobacteriota bacterium | reverse complement strand
CGTATCGCCGAACGCCGCGATCAACCCAATCGGATTCGGATTGCTTATCATCACCGTCACCGTCGAAGTCCCGCCCGCCGTAATCGCCGTCGGACTGAACGCCTTGGCAATCGTAGGCGCGCCATACACCGTCAGACTCGCCGGATTACTGACCGGCCCCGCACTGGGCGTCTGCGTCGTAGTGATCCCCGATGTCGTACTCCCATGCGTCCCCAGCGTACTGCTCGTCACGTTAAACACGACCGTACAACTCCCCGTCGGCGGAATCCCGATGCCACTGAAACTCAGCGCCGTCGCTCCGGCAGCAAGCATCGCAGGCGTAGTGCCTACGCAAGAACCGGTGACGGCTCCGCCCGCCGCACTCAGATTCACCAATGTATCGCTAAACGCCGCTCCCGTCAGCGCCGTCGCATTCGGATTATTCAACGTCAACATCACCGTCGTATTTCCGCCGGATTGAATCGCCGCCGCTCCAAACGCCTTGTGCATAGACGGCGGCGTTAGGGAAACAACGTTGTTGAAACAAATCGTAACGTCACTCAGCGTCGGCGTCACTGCATTGTTAGTTGTTGCCAGATAAGCCTTGTATTGCAAATAACGGAATCCATTGAACTGGCTCAGTGAAGCTCCGCTGGTCGTAAAGAAAGTCGCCGCCGTAGTGTCTGGGCCGACAAAGGTGAAGGGGCCAGCAGGGTTGTTGCTGGCCGCTACCTGGAATTGCAAGCTGGTATTGGCAGGCGTCGCCGCCGTCCACGACAAGGTCGTCCAAAGCGGTAATTTGCCTATCGCCGGGTTGGCGTCCTTGGTACCGGAGACAAAATTGCCGGACGCCGCGTAAGCGAACGGCGGCGTCACATAGGTCGTAAAATAGAGATCCGCTGCGACGGCAGTCCACACCATACCGCTGGTAGTCGTGGTGAACACCTGACCGTTGGCCAGCGTGCTGCCACCCGCCGTACTGCCGCGAACGCCGAAGACAGTGTTGCCGACGCTGTTTCTGAGAACAACTGAGTAGCTGGTCCCGGTAACCACAGCCGCCGGAGTTGCGAAGGTCGTCGTGTAAAGCGCTGCAGTGCCGACGTTCGTAACCGGACCGAGCGTGCCGGTCGCAAGGACGGTCGTGCCGGGATTCACCCCGCTGATGTCGCGTATCTCCACGGTGATCGTGCCCGACGGACCGGAGGCGAGACCGAGGCCCACGGTAATCTTCGTCAGGTTGCCGGTAATACCGGCGCGGAACGTCTGTCCGGTCCACGTGGTTGCGCTCAGGTTGTTGGTAGTCGACAGAGCTGCGGGCGAACTGACCTGATCGGCTCCCTCAGCGCTGATGTTCGCGAGTTTCACGTCGCCGGGGCTGGTGCCCAGTTCAACATTCGTAGTCACGCCTGTCTGGAAGTCCGCCTGCGTCGTATCAGTCGGACAGGCGTTCGTTGGTGCTGTGGCAAGCATGAAGTCCTGCACCGTCGTGTTGCCATCCGTTACCACGATGTTGCTGGCGGTGCTGGAAATATACCCCGCCGCACTCGCCGTAATGGTCGGATAAGTGCCGGACGGGACACTCAGGAATTGATAAAAGCCTGCGCCGTTGGCGGTCGCAGTGCGAGAGCCGAAAGTGACGGTCGCACCCGCAATCGGACCGCCGCCCATGGTCGCGGTCACCGTGCCCTCGACCGTTCCGGTAGCAACTGGCGTACACGAAGGGAAGCTGAACGACCCGATGCGCGTCTGATGATTCAACCCGTCCACGTCGTAATACATTTGCGTGTACCAGAACGTGCAACCATCGGGCGCGACCGACATCGCGCTGTAATCGCCCCAACGTGTGCAAGGCGCGCCGCCGCAATTGCCGACTTGCGTGCCAGCACCTTGAATCAAGACTTGTTCCATCTGGCTGAAAGTATTGATGGGATCGGCTGCCAGTCGGCCTGCGTATTTGATCGCCGGTTTGGTCGTGCTGCTCGAAGTGCTGTAACCGAGCGCCATATCGCCATTGCGGTTGACGGCCAAACTGGGGCTAAACCGATGAATGACGTTGGCCGCGTCAGGGTCCCAGGTGGCGGCTTGCAGCAGGTTGGCCGCCACAGTGCCGCCTGTCACATTCGTTTGATACCAACGCGGAGCGGCATTACCAGAGGCATCGGCTCTGCGCACCGTATGGGTTGTCCACAATGATTCTGCGCCGCTGAGGTTGGTGTACTGGTTCTGCATCATCCCGCGAATGCCGAGCGTATCCAGATTGTTGCCGCCTAACGAGGGGGCAAGGGGCGTGTTCGCATTAGGCCAACTCGTAGCCGCCAACGGCGTGTCAGCCCCGGTAAAGGTCGAGAGCGAAATACGAGCCCAATCAACGTGGAATTTATAGATGGTCAACGCGTTGAGGAATGCCCCGGTCGAGACGAAGTAATTGGGCGTGTTCGCCGGTGGCGTACCGGTTTGCAACCGCGCATTGCTGGGCAGCAACGTAAACTCGGCTGGCGGGGGGTTGAACGAGACCACCTGAGCATTTGCTTGTCCGGCATACATCTGCGCTTTGTTGAGCGCCCAGACGCGCGTGCCTAGAAAGCCTCCGCTGGCGGCGAAGCCAAACAGGTTGGCCGACATATAAATGCCATCCGGCCAGACGCCGAACTTCGGATAATCATTCAAGCCATCGGTTAATCTAATCGAATAAAAATTCCATCCGCCTGACACTGGGTTGCTAGTGCGGGAAACGGCGACACACTGAAAGGCTTCGGCTGGAACGACGTTGCCCGCGCCATCAACCGTAAAAGCAAAGTCGGTAATCACCCAACGCTCTTCAAAGGTGTCGTAAAGCACGACCGGGTCGCCGAAATTGTGATTGTCGCATTGGTTGCCGAATGATCCCTGGCTCATCAACGTGTTTAACGTGAAGGCCGCCAATTGGCTGCCCGTCGCTTTGTCATATACGCCCACCGAACTGTTGATGCTTTGAATGTAATGGGTCGGGCCGACATCGCCCACCGTGTCAGGCGGATGGCCTTGCCCCCATGTGTTGAAATCAAGGCCGGGGAAACTCGCCGACGGCGCAGGCGCGGGCGCGCTAGGAACCGTGACGCGCGTGGCAATTTTGGGCAAATTCAACGGTTCAATGACGTTGCCCGCCATGCGCGGAGCAAAACCCGGAAATTCGCGTTCAGGCCGTTCCTGTTTTACTGGCTTGGTTTGCGGCAAGTTCCGCAAGTCGCCGGTAAACGACTTGCTCGATTGCTTCATCGTTTGTTGAGCAGGCTCATTGTCAACGACCGCCACGGTGTTACCCGTCGCCATTCCTCGGTTGAACTTAGACACGCGCCCCACGTATTCATACCGCTTTTTCTTTCGTCCCTTACGTTCCCGTTCCTCTTCCCCTTCGCTCTCAGCCATAAGGCGTTGACCGGCGTCTTCAGCGACCACGTCAATTTCTTCCGCCGCGATTTTTCTTTTGCCGCGCAGGTCTACGACGGACTTACGTTTCGCCACAACGGCATCATTGGCGACCTCAGCTTTATCAGCAGGCGAAGCTGGCTTTTTGGCAACGGTTGCATTGCTTGTGTCAGCTTTGGATGTACTGTGTGGTGCTTTGCTATTGGTCGTAACGACACGGCTGCGGCGTTCACTCAACCACGCTTGTCCGATCAATACGACCGCCAAAACGATAACAACGACTAGAGCATTTTTTTTCATGGGTGGTATCTTTTCTTTGGGGCAACCTGCTTACGCTTCATCAGCGGCAAACGGCTGCGAGTGTGTAAAGTGGGGTCTTGCAACTCTAAACAAATAACTGTGACAGTTTCAATTGCTGCGCTGGCAATCGCTGCGCTGGTCGGGGTCGTCTTTAATCACGGGAACCAGCGTCGGCTCTGGGTGCTTGGGCCGTTCCTGTTTCACCGGCTTGGTGTAAGGAAGCTCACGCAGGTCGCCATCAAAAGGCTGCGCGCGCGTGAGCGACGATGATTTGGGTTCAGGGTTGACGCTTGACGCTTGAGCCTGGGTTGGGGCGGCCACGGAGTCGTTTTTTTTCACGGTTGCTTCTCCTGTCGCAGCCCTACGAACTTTCGCTTTCGTCTTTGTCTGATTGTTAGGCTTGACGGGCTGCTGGTTGCGGGGCTTTGAGGGCGAGTGGGTTGGCACGCTTTGCGCCAGCACGGGGAAAATCAACTGGCTCAAAGCCAGCGCACAAAAAGCGGATTGTGCAAGACAGAAGAGTGAAATGTGAGAAGCGCGATATCTCATTTGCTGATGATCTCTGCGGTTATCGGTTGAAAGTATTAGGAGAAACAGACAGTCAGTGCTAACGGTCGCCGAATGCCGAAAAAACCTGGCACTTATCGCCTGGTGTTTGATTACGTCGTCGGCACCGACGCAGAGAAGGCCAACGAAGGGGTGCAAATTGTCTCGCCCACTTTCCCTGTCAGTTAGCAGTAAACGGTGATAGAGCAGTGTAGGGCGGGGTCTCACCAGCCCTATACCCTATGCTTAACTCAGTGCTTTTGTCAGGCCATTTTCTATCCAACTAACTGCCAATTCCTATGAAGTCGCGGGCTACAAACGCGGAGCCGCCGGTTTATTCGGCGCGTCCCAGGCGTGTGCGCCTTTCACCTTGAGCTTGCGGCGATAAACCTTGTCGCCTGCGGTAACAAATAGAATGTCGTTGTTCGCGCCGCCAAAGGTAAGGTTCGAGCTTTTGCCATTCGGCGTCGGAATGATCGCATTCACGCGCCCCGCTTGATCGCAAACCTGAACGCCCAAGCGCGAAGCGACATACAAACGTCCGTCGCGGTCAACGCGCATGCCGTCAGCCCCGCTGTCATCGGCGGCGTCAGACACGTGCAGCCAGTAATAGCGCTGCTTGTTCGCCAGCGAACCATCGGGCTGAATCTGATAGCTCCACACCCAATGCGTGCGCATCTCGGCGACGTAAAGCAGCGTTTGGTCGGGCGAGAGCGTGACGCCGTTCGAGAAACGCAAACCGGTGTCTACGATTTTCTTTTCGCCGTTGGGTTTAATCAGCCAGATGTTGCTTTGGGCCTCGTAGCCTTTCGGATCGGTCACGTAAATGTTGCCGTTGTGCGCGACGACGAGATCGTTGCCTTTGAGTTCGCTGGCGATGGTCGAGACTTGCCCTGCCTCGTTATACGCCGTGATCTTTTGCGCAGTGCCCGCCGCGCCATAGAGCTTGCCGTCTGGCCCGAAAGCCATGCCGTAAACGCCCTGCGTATCCTTAGCGAACTCCGTCAGCTTGCCATCGAGCGCAACCTTCCAGATGTTGTTGCTCGACCCGTCGGCGAAAAAGACTTCGCCTTTGGCATTGGCGACTGGGCCTTCGCTGAACTTGTAACCTTCGCCAACGAGTTGCCAGTCTTCGCCCGCAACCAACAGATCGTTGAGCGTAGTGTTTTTTGACTTCCCTGCTTTAACCGGCGCAGGCCAATCTTTCCACAACCATTTCATCGCGTCAGGAAAGAGCGCCGTGCCGTGGCGTCCGTTGTGCGCGCCTTCGCCCCATACGTGTTGGACTTCATAGCCCGCGAAGATGAGCGAACGTTCCATTGCCTGATTCGCCATCCACCAATCGCCCGCATAAATGTTGTTGTCGTTGCTGCCGTCCTGCAAATAGACGCGCAGCGGCTTCGGTTCATACTTGCGCAACAACGTCGAATAGCGGTCGCCGCCGCGCAGTCCGACGTAAGTGCCAATCGTGCTGAATACGCGCGAGAAAGCATCAGGCCGCTCCCACGCGGCGGTGAAAGCCGCAATCGCGCCGCTCGACGAACCGCCAATGGCTCGGTCGTTGCCGCTCTTCGACAGCTTGATCGCGCGGCCATCGCTGGTCTTTTGCTGTTCGACCCACGGCAGCAATTCTTCAAGCAAAAAGCGTGCGTAATTATCTCCTAGCCCGTCGTATTCAAAGCTGCGGTTAAAACGATCCAGCGCGTCGGCGTTCACGGCTTTAACCTTGCCGTGCATAACGAATACGCCAATGGTGACGGGCATTTGCTTTTGGTGAATCAGGTTGTCAAAAACTTTATCGGCTCCACATTGCAAGCCGTCTTGATTGACGTAGACACACGCAGGCGCATCGGCTTTGTATTGCGCAGGCACATAGATTTTCACTTCGCGCCAAGTGCCGGGAAAGATTTTCGAGCCTTCAAAATTTAGCGTGATGACTTCGCCTTTTGGCACGCCTTCTTTGACGACCGAATCAGGGTGAACCGGATAAGTCTCTTGTGGCTGTGCGGGCGGTTGCGCAAGGCAAACAAATACAAGTGTAAACACACAGACCAATGCGGCAAACGGGGCTTTCAACATGATGCTTTTCCTTTTGTGAATGGCGTTGACGAGACAAGCGCGAACTGCTGCGCTCAGGATGGCGCGGAACATAGCGCAGCCCGGCTTTGTATCGCAACCTGTCAGGTTGCGGAGTTTTCAGGCTTTAGCC
>JANNUY010000587.1:0-1714 GCA_031414155.1 Acidobacteriota bacterium | reverse complement strand
CCACGCGAAGACGCTAAGACGTAGGCAGCGGCTTCACGCGTGTCTGTTGCGGCGTCACTGGCTAACAGTTTCAAACATCCGCGCAAAGCCAATTTGCTATCAACGTGTATTAGGCTTTTCGCCGCTTCCCAACGATTTGATTCATCGCGCGAATGTAACAACTGCAACAACGCCGGTACGGCTTTGGGTTTCTCAAATAGTTCGATCAACCGCAGCGCCGTGATGAAGGCAGGCGGTTTGGATTTCAACAAGAGCGCGCGCAATGATTCAAACGAGTTGACGCCGTTTCTTTCCAAGGTGTGCAAGCCGCGCTCAAACGCCTTACGGGTTTTGTCGTTTTGAGCATGGTCAATCAACTTGTGACATAGGTCTTGATAGGCGCGGCTCATTAGCTGTTTTCGAGCGGCAATGCGCCGCTGTATTTGTGAATGCCTTTGCCGAAGACGCGCTCGAAGACACGGTCTACGTTTTTGAGTTGCGTGCGTACGTCAAAGGCGTGTTCGAGTTGGGCGGGCGTGAGCCGCGCGCTGATGTCTGCGTCTTGTTGGACGAGTTCGCGGAAGTCTAGTCCTTCGTCCCACGATTTATGCGCGTTGCGTTGCACCCAGTAATAAGCCTCTTCGCGCGCGACGCCAGCGGCGGTGAGTTCGAGCAGCAATTGCCCTGAGAACACGATGCCGCGCGTGAGATTCAAATTCGCCAGCAGCTTGTCGGGATGGACGATCAGCTTTTCGATCAGCGTCGTAGCCTTCGCCAGCATGTAATCCACCGCGATGCAGGCATCGGGCAGAATGACGCGCTCGGCGGATGAATGCGAGATGTCGCGTTCGTGCCAGAGCGCGTTGTTTTCGAGCGCCGTCATCGCATAACCGCGCACGACGCGCGCCATGCCGCAAAGCCGTTCCGACAAAATCGGATTGCGTTTATGCGGCATCGCCGACGAACCTTTTTGGCCGGGGCGAAAGTATTCCTGCGCTTCGCCGACTTCAGTGCGCTGCCAGTGGCGCACTTGCAGCGCCATCTTCTCAATCGTCGAAGCGATGATCGCCAGCGTACAAACAAACTCAGCGTAACGGTCGCGCTGAATCACCTGCGTCGAAATGCTCGCCGGACGCAAGCCTAACAGGAAGCATACGCGCTCTTCGATTTCGGGTTCGAGATGGGCGAAGGTTCCGACCGCGCCCGACAGCTTGCCGTAAGAGACGCCTGTCGTCGCCCGCGTCATACGATCAAGGTTACGGCGATTTTCTTCGTACCACAGCGCGAAGTTCATCCCAAACGTAGTCGGTTCGGCGTGTACTCCGTGCGTGCGGCCAATCATCGGCGTGTCTTTGTGTTCGAGCGCACGTTCTTTCAACACGTCGCTCAAGCGTTGCAGCTTGTCGAGCATCAAGCCGCCCGCTTCGCGCAAGAGCAGCGCGTTGGCGGTGTCAACTACGTCGGACGAAGTGAGGCCGTAATGCACCCAGCGCGCCTGTTCGCCGATGTGTTCGGCGAGGTTGGTCGTGAAGGCAATCACATCGTGATCGAGCGTCTTTTCGAGTTCGCGGATGCGTTCGACTTCAAACTTGGCTTTGGCTTTGATGACGGGTACGGCGGCGGCGGGAATGTTGCCCGCTTCGGCATTGGCCTCGCAGGCGGCGATTTCTACGTCGAGCCATTTTTGGAAGCGGTTTTGTTCAGTCCAGATCGCGCCCATTTCGGGCAGGGTGTA
>JANNUY010000586.1:0-13152 GCA_031414155.1 Acidobacteriota bacterium | reverse complement strand
GCCAGATAACGCAACAACGTAGACTTGCCCGAACCCGGATCGCCCAGCACCACCATCCGCTCGTGCCGCGCGTCACGAATGATCTCAAACACCGGACGCGCCGCCTGATGGTAATAAGCGCGCAACCGTTCTTCGGCGGCTTCGCTGCGCGCTTCGAGGTCATCTGATTTTGGCGAGTTTTTTTGCGCCGCCTCGTCATCGTCTTTCAATAAACGCCGCCGCCATTCGACGGGCAGTTCCAACAACTGCGGCGCGTACTCAGGACATTCGCGCACGCTTTGCTCGACGAAAACGCTGTGCAGTTGGGCTACGCGGTCGTGATAAGGGTCGAGGCTTTGCAATTCCAGCGTTTGGTATTTCTGGATCAATACCTGCCGATATTTAGCTAACTGAAACGACGGCGGTACACCTTTGAGTTGTTCGAGATGGCTAGCGGCTTCGACAGCGGCTTGGGCTTGCAACACGACGCGCAAGTCGGCGTCGTGTTCGCGCAAGCCACGGACGACGCGGCTGAAACGTTTGGCGACGAGTTCCCAATCGAATGCGGCAGGCAGCCCATCGGTGTCGGGCGATTTTTCCCAACCCGTTTGCAACAAGGCCCCGCTCACGCTGGTCGCGCTGGCGGTGAAAAGTTCGCGCATCGCGGTTTGTACGCTCTGGCTGCGCGCGAACCGTTGCGCGTCACCCGCCCATGCTTCGCATTGGTCAGGCGTCAAGCCGGTGTCGAGCAATCCTTCCTGCACCTGTGTCAGCAATTCGGCGAGCGCCATGCCCAACGCCTTATGCAAAGCGTCCTGGTGAAAGGTCGAAAATACGTTGCCAAAACAGCTCTTGACGTAATCTTTCGCCGCATCATTGATGACGTCTTCGGCTAACGATTCCATCGCTGGCAACACCAGTTTACCTGCGATTTGACTGACTCCCCACATCGCTAACCATTCAATTGCCATAATAAAGCTCCCTTTGGGTAAGACGGCTCAATCTATCTTGTTGGCCTTTAATTTTGCGGCTCCAATACACACGACCGGATATTAGCGGGTCAATATCGTGAAGCGATACCACCGACTTTCCCAACAAATTCAGCCCGTTTCAGCGGGCTGAACGCCAGCCGAAACCGGTGGAAACATCTGCCAGAACTTGGGTAGCGAAAAGGTTGTTGCACCTTACTTCAGTCCTCCACCACAAATTCCATTTCAGGAGCTACGCGATGTTGCAAGGTAGAGGTCTTGCGCAGGTGCGTTTTCATCACGCGGCGATAAATGTTGAAGTATTCGCGCGCCACTCGTTCAGCATCGAGGTATTCGATTACGAATTGGCGTCCGGCTTTGGCACGGGTGCGAGCTTGATCGAGGTGGTTGACCGTCCAGTTGATAGCGGCGTGCAGGGCTTCGACGTTGCCGGGCGGAATCAAGATGCCGTGTTTGCTGTTGCTCACGAGGTCGCGTACGCCCGTGACATCGGTAACAACGAGCGGACGTTCCATCATCAAGGCTTCGATGACGACGGCGGGCATCTCTTCCTGCAACGAAGGGTGAACGATGATGTCGGCGGCTCCGATGATGGCGAGTGCGTCATCGCGCCAGCCCAGAAAGCGCACGCGGTCGCCCAGCGCCATGTCATAGGCGAGGCGTTCGAGCATTTCACGATCAGGGCCTACGCCGATGAGGTAAAGGTTGGCGTCGAGGCCTTCATCGCGCAGCAAGGCGAAGGCTTCGAGCAGGAAGCGATGGCCTTTGTCGCGGTGTAAGCGGCCTACGCAGGCAATCGAGAGGCGCGCGCCCATGCGCAACTCCTTGCGTACGCGTTCGATCATCTCCTGCGAAACGGCGTCAAAGCGTTCGAGCGTTTGGCCGTAAGGGATGAGCGATACTTTGTCGGCAACGACATGTTCGCGGCGCGTGATGACATCGTAAACCTGTTGCGTAGGCGCAATCACATGATCGGCTTCGCGGCTGACCCAGCTTTCGAGCTTGAGATAGGCGCTACGTTTCACACTGTTCGGCAATTGATAAAGTTCATCGCCGTGATGCCGCGTCATGACCAGCCGCCGGTCACGCAACTTCGCCGCCAGCACTCCCAATAACGTAGGGTCAAAGAGATGTGCATGCACTATGTCAATGCGTTCGTGCGCGATGATCTGCCAGAGTTTGTGCAACACGAGCGGATAAGTCGCGCGGCTGGCGCAATCCAGCGCGTAAGCCTGTATGCCGCGCCGATCCAAATCATGGGTGAAACTGCCTTCCTTGCCCATCGTGAGCGCGAGGTATTGCACTACGCGACGGTCGGAGTAATCGCAGAGGTTGTTGATGAATTGATTAGAGCTTTCGATGTTGGTCAGGTGCAACACGCGCAAGGCACGCGCGAAGGGCTTGATCGGCGGACGCGCCATCCAGGCTTCATCGGCGCTTGATTTGAGACGCGCTTCTTTGGCGACAGCACGCATCACTTCAGGGTCAATCGAGAGCGGCACATCGGGTACGGGTTGACGCGGCGCGACGCGCAATTGTGCGGCTACGGCTTCGCGCGCGAGCCGCTCCAGCGCCTTGGCCGAACCGTTGCGCTGCACGCTCAACGCTGCCGACGCGGGCGCGATCTCAATCATTTCAACTGATTCGTTCTGTTGCTTTGCCATAGCCCTGACTGGCGACTGCTGCGAACGGGAGTCGCACAGTGTGAAGAATTGCGGGAATTAAATTCGGGGGCATTGTTGGCTTACGGGGCGGGTTCGTCAATCGGGGCGACAGGAAAAAAGTGAACAGTGAAAAGTGAATAGTGAACAGTGAGCGAATTTCTTCACTGTTCGCTATTCACTTTTATCTTTATCCGTGGCGTCGGGCTTCGGCACGGGTACCATAGCCGCCATAGTTGTAATAAGACGAGTCATTGGGGCCGTAACCTTCGGCTCGCATGTCGAGATTATTTAACACGACGCCGAAGACCTTGGCTCCGACTTGCAACAATTCATGTCGCGCGCGGCGCAGGATGTCACGGGTGCTGCGTCCGGCTGAGACGACGAGAATGACTCCGTCAACGCGCGTAGAAAGGATAACGGGATCCGTTACGCTCAACAGCGGCGGCGAATCGAGAATGACGTGTTCGTAATGCTCGCTCGCCCAACTAAGCAATGCGCGCATGCGATCTGAGGCGAGCAACTCCGCCGGATTAGGCGGAATCGCACCGCAGGTAATAGCCGACAGATTAGGGACGCGCGTTTCCTGAACTACCTCTTCCGGCTGCGCTTCGCTGGATAAATAACCAGAAAGGCCGCGCTGTTTGGGAATACGCAAGGCGCGATGCACGGTCGGACGCCGTAAGTCGCAATCAATCAGCAACACTCGCGCCCCTAATTGCGCGAGCGAAACGCTGGTGTTGACCGCTGTGGTCGTCTTGCCATCGCCGGGCTGACCGCTGGTGAACAAAATCGTCTTGGGCGGTTTGCCTGCTGAAGAAAGCAGCACCGAGGTGCGCAACATACGATAGGCTTCGACCACCGAGGACAGATGCTCAATGGGCACAGTAGCAGATTTTGTTTCAGTCTCTTCGCGCAACATCAGTTCGTTGGAACTAGCCGCATCGCCAGCGGAAAGCGCACGACGATTGGCTTTTTTCACCGCACGCTGCGCCGCCGAGCCAATCGAAGGAATGATCGCCAACGTCGGCAATTGCGCGAAACGTTGAATGTCATCAACACTCTTGACCGTGTTGTCTAGGTATTCGAGAAAGAACGCCAAGCCCGTGCCAAAGATCAAGCCCACCAGCAAGCCGAGCAGCATGGTGCGAATCCGTTGCGGGCCGACCAGTTTGCCGGGTTCGGCGGGTTCGATAATTTGCAGGCTCTTTTGCTGTTCGACTTCCTGCAACTTGGTCTGCTGCATCTTGTTGCTGAAATCTGCATAAAGTTGCTTGGATGACTCAACATCCTCTTTCAAAATCTTGAACTGGATGCCCGCCTGATTTTGCTGCACCGCTTCACTCTTGGCACGGTCAAGCGCGGACTTGAGCGAACGTTCGTCGCGGGCGGCGCGTTCGTAATCGGCTTTCAGCTTCCCTTCCAACGTCGTACGCGCAGCCATAATTTGACCACGCGTTACTTTGAGCTTTTCGCGCACTTCCGTCACGCGCGGGTTTTCCGGGCCGAACTTGTCCAACAACTCGGCTTCCTGCACTTCGAGCTTGCCGATATCTTCTTTGATCTTTCTCGAATTTTCATCGGAAAAAGTGTCAGGCAATTCAGCGACGCGGCCTTGCTTGACCTGTTCGTAAACCGACTCTTTCAGCATTCGATCCGTCTCGGCCTTCATTTGCTGCGTATACATTTCTGCCAGCTTTTCGGTGGTCAGGTCAGTCTTGCCTTCGCTTTGGAAGATGCCGTTGTTGCGGGTGTAATCAGCGAGTTTCTGTTCGGCCATTTGCACGCGCGCGCGCAACTCGTTGGTAGATTTCGTCAGCCACTCAGACGTGTCGGTATATTTCTGAATCTTGCGCGTATGGCTTTGGTCGCCAAAAATTTTCGCTACGGTATTCACGACATCCGCCGCCAATTGCGGGTCGTTGTGCGTAAAGGTCAATTCGATAATGCGCGTATCTTTGATTGCCGTCGCCACCAGACGCGATTTGAGCAGGTTGACGTAAGGCGTCAACCGCGCGCTTTCTTCGGCGCTTCGTTCCAGCGTCGGCGCTTTTTTGACCCCCGTGTCGGTGCTTTCAGAGGTTGCGCCCAGCCAACCGCCAGTCGCGCGAAAAGCTATATCGCGCAGGGCTTCGGTGACAGAACGCTTGCGCGTCGAATCGAGAAAATCGGGGCGTTGCTCAAGTTTAAGCGATTCGACTACGGCCTCTAACAGTGGGCGGCTCGCTAATTCGACGATCATCGTTTGCAACGTGTCTTGATTGTCAGTCTGCACGACCACATCCTTGGTGCTGATGACCGACGCGCCTGAATCTTTAGTCGCCTTGATTTTCGCTTCGGCTTCGTAAATGGAAGGCGTACGATGGACTTCAATTGTCACGAGCAACGTGATAATTGAAGCCAGCGTACCGATCAGCCATTTGCGCTTGCGCACGATACGCAAGATGTCGCGCAGGTGAATGCCGCTTTCGCCTTCTTCGTTATAGCGGCCATAGCCGTAATCATCGTTTGAGACCACTCGGGCGGGCGTCACCACCGGACGATGCAACAACGCATCGTCCAGCACTGCAATCGTTTCGAGAGCCGTCTTGTCTTGTTTCTCTTCAGCCATAAGTCAGCACCACCTGGGAAAAGGCAAAGGAGTTGAATGCAACACAGAACAACATCATCTGTGCGTTTTATGCGTTAGGGGCACGGCCTTCTTCTGTTAGCGAACCCGCATTGAGTTGGTTCCGAGCGCCTGTAACAAGGCCTGACTGACTGACTTCAAGCGGCTGTTCGGAACCATAATAATGTCGTTCGGCATAATCGGCAGGTCATCCTTGCTGCGGCCTGACATCACCGCTTGTACGTCAATTGGAATTTCCTTGCGCGCGCCGGTCTTGGAGTCTTCACGGAAAATCACGGCGCGATTTGACGCTTTGAAAAGCGTCCCTTGCGCCAATGCGATGGCTTGACGCAACGTCGTGCCTTCTTTCAGCGGGAACACGCCTGGGGAGCCTACATCACCCGCGACGTAAAAAACATCAAGCGTAGGAACCGACACCACATCGCCAGGTTCGATCACCAGATTCTGGTCGAATTCGCCTTTGAATAAACCAGTGATATGCGCTGTCAACAACTCGGTATCGTCATCTTCCGCCACTTGGTCAGCGTTGTTAGTCGCTTTCAGATTCGGCGCATTCACAGAAGCCGTAGTAGCGGTCTGTGCCAATTCATTGCGCTTCTTTTCGCGGATGATATAAGCCATCGAACCATGGTTGTCTTGCAAGCCGCCCGCAATCGTCAGCAGACGAAACAACGTAGGGCGACCTTCGATGATATACATCCCCGGCGCGCGCACGGCTCCCTGAATGAAGAAGGTGCGACTGTTGTATTGCTTGACGAACACCGAAACTTTCGGGTCGCGCAAATAACGCCCACGCAAACCGTCGGTGATGGATTTCGCTAACGCTTCGGTCGTTTGCCCTGACACGGCGAGCTTGCCCAGAAAAGGCATAGAAATATGTCCTGCCGCGTTGATCTGAAAGCTTTTCGAAAGCTCCGGCGCGTCTTCGACCACAACCTCAATCACGTCTTTCGGAGCCATCACATAATCTTCTGCTGAAAGCATGATGACTTCGTTGGTTTTGTTGACGCTGCCTCCGCCCCCGCCCGAAGTAGGCGTGTCGAAACGTTTTTGCGGCGGCGTGCCGGGGCGTGTTTGCGCGGCGGCCAGACTCGCACTCGCCCACCATATCGCTGTTATCAGGCTAATTACTTTAAGGCTCTTCATGAATTACTACCTCCAATTCAACGAAACGAAATACATCATAACGAATAACTCGGCGCTCAAGATGCTTGCCATTTGTCGGCTAAATTTGCCTTAACCGGTGTAAGGGATTTCGACACAGGCGACGGTACGCCCAAGACTGAAACCAATGCCGCCAACCATAAAAAAAGCAGGGCGTTGGAAGGCAACTGCAAATTGAAATCAAACAAACTGTGAACCAGCAAAGCGCATAAACCGCCGCCTGCTCCTAAACTCAAAGCCGCGAGCCGTACGTCCTGGTGCTGCGCACCGTGCCACACCGCGCGCGCCAACAAGATGATAAACCAGAGCGCCAGCAAGCCACCGACCACGCCGCAATCTGCCAGGATTTGCAGGTAATCGTTGTGCGCCTGTCCGATGGGGAAAACGCTGCTGTCGTACTGACTATATTGCGGATAGGCCGTTTCATAGGCTCCGAAACCAACCCCCAACAGCGGTTGCGCTGCGATCATTCTCAAAGTGCCTTGCCAGATAAAACCGCGACTCTTTTGCAAGGTATCGCGTCCGGCTTCAGCCTCACCGCTCAGTTGTGTACGCGCCACACGTTGCAGCATTGGCTCGGCTCCCATCCACCAAACACCCGCAGTCATCAACATTAGCATCAGACTCAATGGGGCGAACTGCAAAAATAAGTGGCGAAAGCCGCCTTTTGTTGCAAAAAATCCATGTCGTTGCGCGGCACGCTGCTGCATCCAGGTCCCCAGCCCCGCCACAAAAATCATGCTCGCCACCACACTCATCATCCCACCACGCGATAACGAAACGAAAACGGCAACGCCCATCAGGATCGTCATTGCCACATATAGCAACCGTTGCTCAGGCCGAATACTTTTCATCCAAACCATCGCCAGCGGCAAGGGTAAAAGCATTTCTACGTATCCCGCAAAGTGGTTATGATTGACGAAATGCCCGAACGGAATTGAGAGCGGTACCAGCGGTTCGCGCACCCAGTAAAACTTCCCATTCCAGGTGAAATGCTGCAACAAGCCGAACAACGCCAACGCAAAACCGAAGACGATTAAGAGATTCGTGGCAAACAGCACGCGCTTCGCAGTAATCAAATAATTGGCAAACAACAGGAAGGCGATCAGCATACAACCCAAGGTAAAAGTCGCCAGCCGCGTCGCTTCTACATCCAACGACAGGCTTTGCCGCACGCCGTCTTTACCTTGCCAGGCGACACTCGCGAATAAGCCCAACAACAACAAACCTGACAACGGCCCCATAAGATTTGGAAACACGAGCTTTAAGCGCCCCTGAGCAACGCAATGCAATCCCCAGCCTAACATCAATGCAAGCAAGCTCAACTCGACCAATCCCATCGCCCACGATTCCACTGCGCCGTGCGCCAAGGCAGAAAGCGCAAGCAACAGCAACAATCCTCCGACGATAATTTTTTCGAGTATGGCACCCATTTTATTTGTTGGTGTGGACACGCTTCAGGTTCTAGATAATGCGGCTGTCAGCGTGTAATCGGTATGAAGTGGGGGAAACCTGTTCCACTCAAAACGCTGGCTCTGATGCAGCGAACCGCGTTTGAGTTTGTCCGAAGATTAATTTTCTATTGCGACCAGCTTCAGGTCATCAAACCAGAGCGCCCCTTTAGCCGGTGGGTCATACGCCAGCTTAAGCGTGCGCACAATGTCAAAGGACATCACTTTACCTGAAGGGCCACCTGAAGCGGGCGCATCAAATTCGAAGGTGACCGTTTGCCAATCCCACGTACCCGAAGGCAACGGCTCAGATTGCGCAAGCAGCGCACCGTTACCGAAAGTAATCGCTAACCGCGGGCCTTCGGTATAAACCAACTTGTCGCCTTTTACCGCCGCTGCGAAGCGATAGCGACGGCCCGGTTCAAGTGCGAGTCGCTGCCGCACCTCGCCACTCAATACGGTGGAATCACGCCCGGTAAAAAGCAGCTTCAACGATTGCTTGCCCGAACGAGATTCGCGGTCGTCAAAACCCACTCGCGCAAAATCACTGTCGCGCAATATCCAGGTGAATTGCGGAAAGGCCGGGCGAGCGTCGTATTCAAAACCGCCATCCCATAGCGTTCCGTTACTTGTCGCCCCTCTGGGTTGCAACTTCGACCAAAGTTGGCGCGCAATCAATGGCTGTTCAGCGACTATCAATTGATTCAATACGTCGTTGGTTAGCGGGAGAGCAGCCAGCGTCGCGGTGTCCGTCGTCTGCACCAGCGACTCAAACATAGTGGCGCATTCGCCGTATTGCCGCTGCTCGACCAGAAACTGCGTCAAGCTCAGTTGTGCGGCGGGCTTGGCTCCACAAATTTCCCGCAGGAGTTCCAATTTACGTCCACCCGCTTGCCACAAGGTGTCAAAAGCCTGCGGATAAAGGGCTGAATTCAGTGACACCGCGCGGCGAAAATATTCGACCGATTCATCCACCTTACCTGCACGCACTAACACATTTGCCAATCCCCAATTAACCTTACTGTCTGCCGGAGCCAGCGTGGCGGCCTGCCAGAGTGACTGCTCGGCTTCGGCGGCTAATCCTTGCCCTTCTTGCGCCTGAGCGAGCCAGTACCAAAAATGCCCGTCGTGTGGCGATAAGCGCACTGCCTGCGTCGCGTGTTCAAGAGCTTTGCCGTAATCAACCTCAGCCTCGCTATCATCAGGGTTCAGGTAACTTTCGATAATGCGTTTTTGCAGTCGGGGGGAGGCGGGAAACCGTTCGATGGCGGGAAGCAATACTGCGCGGCTGTATGCGAGCCGTTCATCCGCCAACGTCCGCACAATAAAATGACGGCTACTCACCCAGCCCAGCACCGCGACCAATCCCAGCAAGGATGTGAGAAAAGCGACACGCGCGATTACATTATTGAGTTGCACACGATAGACCACGATTTGTTCACGGTAGTGGCAGCAGGTGAGGAGGTGCGCCTTCAGAGTGAAAATGCCGAACTGGTATAACTTTTCAGCTACCAGATGAGTTTAGAAACCGACCGAATAACGAAACGAGAGGATGAAATGAAAGCGGGGTAAACGCGGACGGATATCAAATGGAGCGGGACTGCTTACAGGTATGGCAAAGTCCGGCGCTCTTGCGAGCGCCGGACTTCACACGAGTTATCGTTCTCAAGTCAAAGGCAAGTCAGGGGCCAAATCAAAGGCCTTAAGGCAGGGTAAACGAAGAGTTGAAATCTGGGCTTTTACGTCCTGATGCTGCTACGCCCGTTACGATTGCCGCGCCGCCAGCACCTACTGCAATCGCGGCGATTCCGCCAGCGCCCAACGCAGCACTACTGCCGCCACCGGAGCCACCGCTCTTACCTGATGAAGCCTTCCCTGTCATTGGCACGCAACGCGTACCTTTTTGAGTATTGATAGCCAACGACGAAGCTTCCTTGCCGTCCGCTGCCGAAACGCCTTCGGGCGTAGTGAAATTAACTTTCACGCCAACTGCGTTATTAACCACTGCTTTACCGTTCAAAAGTTCGCCGCTGATCAGACCGTCAGCGAATCGAACGACAATGTCAGTTCCAGGTGAAAGTTGAATTCGTCCCAGTTTACCGAGATTCACAATCGCGCTCGCCCCACTGGCGCAATTTACGCTTAACCGACTGTCGTTGAAGATGGAAGAACCGGTAATGGCTTTCTTGCCATTGACAGTCACTTCGCCATTTGCCGTGAGTTGTCCCACCAACTGAAGGCTATTGCTTGCCGTCGCAAGCGAAGCCATATTGAGGGCTACCAGCGCCGCCATCAAGAAATTTGCCGTGAGTTTATTTATGTGTCGAATCACTATTTTTACCTCCCTTAATTGTATCAAGGGTGTGTGAGTTACGGGGATGGAGGGTTGGATGCTTTCGCGGGGCAAAATCAAATTAACGCAGAGGCAATTTTTTTTCAAACCCAAAAGCCCGTTTAGACTAATTTATCGTATTTTTTTCCTAGCACTCCCCGCCCAGACACCTTAGGCCTATGTTCTTCCCTTGTTGTTGGCGCTTGTCATTTTGACCATTTCACCTCTAACAGAAGCCGATCATTCCGCCGAAAAGCACCGAAAATGTTTCGCGGGTTACCACTGAAAATGTCTGCTCCGAGGCTGACCGACCAATTATCGTTGACCACTTGTGTCAGCTTTGGACGCAGCAACGATTGGCGTTCGCTCAAGCCGGTCAATACAAAAAGTTCAGGCCGCAAGCGGTCACGAAAAAAATTCGCGCGGGCGTAAAGCGACACCAGATGACTGTAACGTGGAAACAACAAACGCTCTTGCGGCGCGCTCGTAAAAGACAAAAAGTATTGCCCGCTCAACCACAGCCACTCGCGCGGTGAATAATCCAACCCGACGACGCTCGAAAACTGGCCTAAGCGTGCCAATCGGGCTTCCCGCGTAGCCGTTGCGCGATCCTGATTCCAACCCGTTTCAAGTCGCAAGACGACCGGGCCGAAATTATTCGCGCCCGTTATGCCGAATACTTTGCGGCGTTCATAGCGCGGTTGAAACAACGCCGCAGGCTTCGGCGCAATACTCCTCACCTCCACCAACTCATTCGTAGGCAGGTCTTCCCAGCCGTAAAAATAATTCGCCGTCCAATCCCACGAACCGATGCTGCGGCTGTAACGCGCGCCAAATTGCGAGTGCCTGAGCTGATAGGCCGGACGAAGCGTCGGCAACGCGCGCACTTCAAACGGAGGCAAACCCGCTTTTCGTGCGGTTTCGGTCACCAAGCCTAAACCGAAACTCGGTCCCAAGCCGAACTCATTGCCTTCGACCGGCAAACGACCTGGAGCGAAATACGGAATCCAAAGCAATTGCAACGAGCCTTTTTCGAGCGGCACGTCGGCACGCGCCATCCATAACGGTCGCCGCGAGTCGAGAAAGTCTTCGAGAATGAACTCGCGGTAATCAAGCGGATTGATAACATCCAGCACGCGCAAGCCATCGGCCTGTCCCCATACGACCTGTTGCAAGCCCAGCTTGAGATCAACCTTTTTGACCTTGCCTGACAAGACGGCTTCGCGCGGATCAATCCAAAGGCGATTCGGATAGCCAAGCCGATTCACCGGGTCGTAATGCGCACGCGCCGCCAGCGTCAGCCGCCAATCGTCGCTGATTTTGTAAGTCGCCTTGCCATCAACCAACGTACGCGACATCTGCCATTGAGGCGGCGCGTTCAACCTGAAACCAGTGCGATTGCGAATGGTGAGCGTCCAATCCCAGTTGGATGTTTTCGCGGTCGGCGTCGGTTCAGGAGCGGGCGAGGCGTCTTGCGCCAAGGCCGGATAACTCAAAAGGCAAAAGGCAAAAATAAAAAGGCAAAAGTGGCAGAACTTCTCTTTCCAGAAAATGGAAACCGAAAGCTCATCACTTTTGATTTTTGCCTTTTGCCTTTTGCCTTTTGATTTGAAAAACATTCGGCGTGTTATTGATCGGCCTTTTCCAATGCCTGTTGCGTAAACAAATCCTCTTTCAGTCCCGTGTTGAACTTAACTTCTTCGATCAACAGCACGGTGCGTGTCGCTTCACTCGGCGTTTCAACCTCGACTCGCTTAGCTACCCAAACGTTGCTGATCTTTTCGAGTTGGCTGGCTTTGAGAATACGCGCGCGTTGCCCGGCTTTGTCATACATCTCAGCCAACACGGTGTAAGGCACGTCTACGGGAACCCAAAGATAAAGATAAGAGTATTGCGACTTGTCGGGCGCAACGGGACGCGCTTCGATTTTGTAAGTCTTGCGGCCTTCGATCATTTCACCCTGCCCAACGATCTTGTAGCTGAAATCATCCAGCACGCGCTCGGCCATGTCTTCGTTGGTAAAATCAGTGCCGACAAATTTGCGCCCGCGTTCTTGCGGAGCAATGCGCCGCGTACGTTGAATCGCTGGCGTATACAACCACTGCCGATCACTCGCGCCGCCCTGATTGAGCGAGAGCAAGCCTACGCCTTTCACTTCCGCCGGCTCGACAAAACGCACCAGCGTCCTGCTGTTGCCCAATCCACCGAGCTTACGCAGCACGAATTTCTTGCTGCGGGATTTGCCCTGTTTGTCATAGGTTTCCATCCGCGCGCGCCACGTCGTGTCTTTGCTCGTGTCTTGCGAATAAACCGCGTCCATCAGCTTGCGCGCGTCCTGCGCCGTAGCGGGCAGGAAGGCAAAAGGCAAAAGGCAAAAGGCAAAAGGCAAAAATAAAAACTGTTTTCTCAAATCGTCTCCTTCTCACTGTGTTTAGATTGCCAAAGCAATCTCACCTTTGTCTGGGGTGGCGCAGACTGTGCGACACCGCTCGAATGTACAAAGATTTGAATCATCGTGACTACTTTCAATGATTGCGACGGATTTAATCTAACGCACCACCGATTGACTCGCCAACCGTTCAGGGGCTGCGTTACGATGCGACCGCTTCAGGGAAATCCCTTCCCGCCCTGAAGTGCAAACAAGTCCCAAGCCCCACATCGCCGTTCGCTTATCGGTAGACCAACGTCGCTACAACACTTGGTGGCATCGCGTGCAAGACGCTTTTACGCAAGCGCGCAAGGCTCGCGCGTAGGGTTGAATCAGCTTGTCGCATTCGCTCGCCGGGCGCGGCAACCTAGACATCGCAGGTAGTGGTTCAAGCGGGTGAGAGGTGATAGTCTCGCCCATATGGTCATAACGATTATCAAATGCTACCACTGTGGCAGCGAAAAGATCGTCAAGCACGGCCTGACGAAAAATGGAAAGCAGCGCTACAAATGTCACGAC
>JANNUY010000585.1:0-5658 GCA_031414155.1 Acidobacteriota bacterium | reverse complement strand
ACGCGCTTTCGCATTCAGGGTTACGGCATTCCGCCCGCGACGATTGGCAGCAATCAATTCGCCGATCTGACCGAAGGTGAAGGCTGGCAATGGAAGACCCTGCGGGCTTCGCGTTGGGCTTCGTCAGCCAATCATTTGTATGGCCGCAACATCACTTCGTCAGAAACGTGGACGTGGTTACATTCGCCTTCGTTTCGGGCGACGCCGTTGGATATGAAAGCCGAAACCGATCTTCACTTTTTGCAAGGCATCAATCAGATCATCGGCCACGGCTGGCCTTACACAGGCGAAGGAATTGAGTATCCGGGTTGGCGTTTGTATGCGGC
This sequence comes from Acidobacteriota bacterium, assembly GCA_031414155.1. Lineage (GTDB taxonomy): Bacteria > Acidobacteriota > Blastocatellia > RBC074 > RBC074 > JACPYM01. Next base: position 5,332 of record JANNUY010000585.1, on the reverse strand, counting down.
GGCGAACTTCAACGAAAAGAATCCGTGGTTCATTGCGATGCCAGAGATTTCGAAATACCTGCAACGCCTGAGTTATTTGATGCGGCAAGGCCAGCCCGCCAATGACATAGCTTTTTATCTGCCCAACAGCGATGCGTGGGCAGGCTTCGTCAATCCCAAAGTGCATTACATGATCGAAGCCCTCAAAGACCGCGTAGGCGAACACGCCGTCGCACAAGTGTTAGAGGCAGGCTTCAATCTCGATTTCGTAGACGATGAAGTATTGAGCAAGCTCGGCAAGATCGAAGGCGGCGCATTGACGATGGGCGCGAACCGATACAAAGCCATCGTGCTGCCCAACGTAGAAAAGATACCGCTCGCTACGTTGCAAAAGCTGGATGAGTTCGCGCGTGCGGGCGGCATCGTCATCGCCGCGCGCCACAAGCCCACGAGTGTGCCTGCTTACAATGCCAAGCCCGAAGAGCGGGCGCAGTTCAAACAACTCGCCGATCAATTATTCGACGGCGAAAAGCCGCGCGCGCATTTCGTTGCTGACGATCAACAGTTAGGCAGCAAGCTCGCCGCATTGACGCAACCCGATGTAAAGCTCACGCCTGTCGTTGCCGACATCGGCTTCATTCATCGCCGCACGCCTGAAGCCGATATTTATTTTTTGGCAAATTCGACCAACCAGACGCAGCGCGTCAACGCTACGTTTCGCATAACGGCGGGGCGTGCCGAGTTGTGGAATCCGTTTGATGGCAGTGTCGTGGGGTTGCCGGTCGCATTAAGCGCAGAAGGAGTTATCGCCAAGCTCACTTTCGCACCTTATGAATCGCGGGTAGTGATTTTTAGTAGACGCCCTTCGCCTTCCTCCAAAACAATTGCCACTGTCTTGCCTGCGCCGCTCGACTTGAGTGGCAACTGGCGAGTGAAGATTGGGCAAAGCGAAAAGACTCTTGCTCAATTGCGTTCGTGGTCGGAAGACAGCACAACGCGGTTCTATTCCGGCACCGCGAGCTATGAAAAAGAGATCAACGTGCCTGCGGCTTTCGTCAAAGCCAACGTAAATGTCCGACTGGATTTCGGCGCGGGACAAGCCGTCCCCGTGACGCCGCGCAAGAATGGAATGCGCGCGTGGTTCGACGCGCCGATACGCGATGCGGCTGTGGTTTATGTGAACGATCAACGGGCGGGTTCCGTGTGGTGCGCGCCATTCACACTCAACGTGACGAAGTTTCTCAAGCCGGGCAAGAATCGCTTGCGCATCGTCGTCGGCAATACAGCGATCAATCATCTGGCAGGTACGAAGCTGCCTGATTACAAAGAAGTTCATCAGCGTTACGGCGAACGCTTTCAGCCGCAGGATATGGAAAACCTGCAACCGCTGCCTTCGGGCTTGCTGGGTACGATTCGGTTAGTGGCGCAATGAGGTGAATTCGATGCGGCAATCGCTATAATGCCCGCATGCAAGTTGCAGCAAAATCAACGCCATCCGCTTTGCTTTCTAGTTATCAGGAAGTCCGCGCTTATACCGAACAGCTTTGCGCGCCGCTCGAAACCGAGGATTACGTTCCGCAACCCATCGTTGACGTTAGTCCGCCGAAATGGAACATCGCGCATACGACTTGGTTTTTCGAAGAAATGATTCTGAAACCTTATGCGCCCGCTTACCGCGAATTCCATTCGAGTTACGGTTTCCTCTTTAACAGTTATTACAACACCGTCGGCACACGCACCCGACGCGATCAACGTGGCGCTTTATCCCGCCCGACCGTAGCTGAGGTTTTTAAGTATCGTCACTACGTTGACGATGCGATGGGTGAGTTATTGGGTGCTGAATTGCCAACCGAAATAACTGATTTAGTTACCCTCGGCTTGCATCACGAGCAACAACATCAGGAATTGTTGTTAATGGACTTGAAATATATTTTTAGCTGCAACCCACTATTTCCCGCCTATGACCAAACGAAATTGCTTGAAGAGATAAGCGAGGTTGCCACCGGTGAATTTATCGAAATGGCGGGCCGTAGCTTTCAAATTGGTCACGACGGGATGAGCTTCGGCTTTGATAACGAATACGGGCAACACGAAGTAAGGCTGAATGATTTTTCGATCAGTAACAAGTTAGTCACGAACGCTGAATACCTTGAATTTATCGCGGACGGCGGTTATCGAAATTTCAACCTCTGGCACGCTGAGGGCTGGGACTGGGTTAATCAACAACACATCGAAGCCCCCCTTTATTGGCATAATCAAGATGGTGTTTGGCGTTGCTTTACCCTGGCAGGTTTGCGTGAAATTCAGCCCGAAGCACCTGTCTGCCACGTTTCTTTTTATGAAGCGGCGGCCTTTGCCGAATGGAAGGGCGTGCGCTTGCCGACCGAATTTGAATGGGAAGCTGCCGCAGATAAATTTAATTGGGGCTTGCGTTGGGAATGGACGAACTCAGCTTATTTGCCTTACCCTAATTTCAAAAAAGCAGTGGGCGCGGTGGGCGAATACAACGGGAAATTCATGGTCAATCAAATGGTGTTGCGCGGCGCAAGCATAGCAACACCGCCAAATCATAACCGCAAAACCTATCGCAATTTTTTTCATCCTCCGTTGCGGTGGCAATTCTCAGGCATTCGCCTGGCGCGTTAGCTAATAAGTAACATAACTCCTCGAACAAGATACTAGAGAATCGAATTATGCAATCGCGGAATACTAATACGCTGAACACTTTTGCTGAAGAAGTTGGTAAAGGTCTGTCATCTGCTCCGAAAACGCTGTCGTCGAAATATTTTTATGACGATGAAGGCTCGCGGCTGTTTCAAGCGATCATGCAATTACCTGAGTATTACCTAACGCGCGCCGAATACGAAATTTTTGAAAGCCAAAGGCCAGATATTTACGCTGCGTTGGCTGAATCAAACATGGGGTTTGATCTGATCGAACTCGGGGCTGGCGATGGCGCTAAAACCGCAGTGTTAATTGAATATTTTTTAACTCAGGCGGCTGATTTCACTTATGCGCCGATTGATATTTCACAAGAAGCGATTGACTCGTTGACCCATAACTTTGCGGCAAAATTTCCTCGATTAAGCATCGAGGCTCAAACCGGCGATTATTTTCAAATTTTAGAAACGCTAAAGTCACACACACAGCGTCGCAAGGTCGTGTTATTTCTCGGCTCTAATATAGGCAACTTCACGTGCGCGCAAGCCATAGATTTTTTCCGCCGAGTGCGCGCGTCGCTTAATGCGGACGATTTGTTATTCGTCGGCTTCGATCTGCAGAAAGACCCGCAGGTGATTTTGTCGGCATATGACGACATACAAGGCGTCACGGCCAAATTCAATCTGAATTTGTTGGCGCGCATAAATCGTGAGTTGGGGGGCAATTTTAAGTTGGAAAATTTTTCGCATTACGCCATCTATCATCCGATTGAATGCGCCGCACGTTCTTTTTTGGTTAGCCGAACAGCGCAAGACATAACCATCAGTGCGCTAAACCGTAGCTTCCATTTTCAGCCGTGGGAACCGATCTTTATGGAAATATCCCAAAAATATAATCTGCCGATGATCGAAGAACTGGCCCGCGCGAGCGGATTTGAGATGACGCATAATTTTTTCGATAAGGCGTCTTATTTCGTTGATTCACTATGGAAGTTGCGCTGAACGCGCGCCCTTCTTGTTGCCGAGTTCCTTGAGGATGATTTCTGAAAGCGCGCAGACCGCGTTGGGCACGAAAGCTGATTTCAACGTGACGAGCGCGAGTTGACGATGCAAACGATGTTGGGGCACGCGCAACATCTTTACTTTGCGGTCAAGCGCATCGTTCCCAATAGCGTGCGCAGGCAGGACGGATGCGCCCAAGCCTGCGCCGACCAGACTCTTAATTGCTTCAATGTTTTCGATCACCATTGCCAATTGCGGCGCGACGCCTAATGTCGCAAACCAGTTATCAATTAGGCTACGCATTACGGTTTTCTTTTCATAAAGAATGAAGCGCAGTTCACGCAAGTCGTTCACCGTGAGTGACGACTTGCGTGCGAGCGGATGGCGGCTGGGCAGGGCAATCAGTAACTCTTCTTCGCACAACGGCGTAAGTTGCAGATCGTTGCCGGTGACGGGCAGCATCACCAGCCCCAGATCAAGGCGCTGGGCTTGCACGTCACGAATGAGTACATCGGTCGTGTCAGACACGATGACGAGTTCGATGTTGGGATAACGCGCCTGATAGCTTTCCAAAACCGGCGGTAACTGATATATCAAAGTCGTCGCGCCCGTGCCCAAACGAACTTTACCGCGTTGCAAGCCGCTCAACTCGCGGATCGCCATTTCGGCGTTTTTGACATCCTGCAAGATTCGCTCGCAATGATCGCGCAAGAGATGTCCTGCATCGGTCAGCAATACGCGCTTGCCGACGCGCATGAAAAGCTGTGAGCCGAGCGAATCTTCGAGTTGCTTGATGTGCTGGCTAATAGTGGATTGCGACAGGTGCAGTTCCTGGCTGGCGCGGGTGAAACCGCCCGCGCGCGCGGCGGCATAGAAGACTTTGATTTGATGTAAATCCATAATGTTCCCCCTCGAATGAACCATCGGTTTCGCCGATCAAAACGTTTGGGATTATGAATTTTACAGATTAAGGTGAATGCGGTAAATAGACACATTCAATAATGATAAAGGAACTCGGTGCTTTGCGAAAAAGAGCGAAGCATAGGCCACCAGAGAAGTTCCGCCCTTTTGCTGGGATTCCCTACAAACCAATCATTTTACGTTGAGCCTGACGGCAGTGCGTCGTCAGTCTCTGATTTTGAGCGAAACGGCTGCCGCACTACGCCTTTTCACTAAGCCGCGCTCACCAACAATACGGAGGAAGTAATGACAGCAAAACTCATAAAACAATTTTTGATGGCAGCCGCGCTGCTATTGTGTTGCGCGACGGCGCTGCTGGCGCAAGAAGCGCGCGGCACAATCACGGGCCGCGTACTCGACGCCAACCAAGCCGCCGTTCCGAACGCGACGGTGAAAGTCACCAACAGCGCGATGGGTACGTCAAACACATTGACGACCAACGCGGCGGGTTTTTATCAGGCGACTTATTTGTTGCCGGGCGCTTATCGCATTCAGGCTGAGGCCAAGGGCTTCAAGAAATACGTGCGCGAAAAGGTCGTAGTGCAAGTCAACGACACGGTTGAGATTGATGTCGCGCTCGAGATCGGCGACGTAGGCGAAACCGTCACCGTGTCAGCCGATGCGCCTGCACTCGAAACCAGTTCGGGTTCGCTCGGCACCGTGGTTGACGCGCGCCGCGTGGCCGAGTTGCCGATCCCGCACGGCGAACCGTTCAAGCTGATCGGATTGGC
>JANNUY010000584.1:0-12271 GCA_031414155.1 Acidobacteriota bacterium | reverse complement strand
TCGTGAGTTCTCGCCCTTCGATTTTTTCGCCCGTGGCTTTGATCGTAACTGAAACGTCATCGGTCGCCTTTTTCATCAAGAAGCGATTCATCTCGCGGTCATCCTTGATGTAACGCTCCGTCTTGCCTTTCTTGATTTTGTAAAGCGGCGGTTGCGCGATGTATACGTAGCCGCGCGTTTCAGTCGTCACGATGCCGTTTTCATCGGTCGTCTCGACTTTGTGTTCGAGCAACTGCGGCATCTGGCGATAAAAGAATGTCAGCAACAAAGTGCGAATGTGCGAACCGTCTACATCGGCGTCGGTCATCAGGATGATCTTGTGATAACGCAGATTGTTGATATTGAAATCGTCCTTACCGATGCCGGTTCCCAACGCCGTAATCATCGCCTTGATTTCGCTGTGGCCGAGCATGCGGTCGAAACGCGATTTTTCGACGTTCAAAATTTTGCCCTTGAGCGGCAGAATCGCCTGATTTTTGCGGTCGCGTCCCTGTTTGGCCGAACCGCCTGCCGAGTCGCCTTCGACGATATAAATCTCACAAACCGTTGGGTCTTTTTCGGCGCAATCGGCCAGCTTGCCGGGCAAGCCGCCGGAACTGAGCGCGCCTTTGCGTACGATCTCGCGCGCCTTGCGTGCGGCTTCGCGCGCGCGGGCGGCTTCGACCGCTTTGCCGACGATGGTCTTGGCAACCGACGGATGCTCTTCAAAATACTGCGAGAGCTTTTCGTAAAGAAACGAATCTACCGCGCCTTTAACATCAGAGTTGAGCTTGCCTTTCGTTTGGCCTTCAAACTGCGGTTGCGGAATCTTGACCGAGATCACCGCGACTAAACCTTCGCGTACGTCATCGCCCGTCAAGCTGCCTTTGAAATCTTTGAGGATGTTTGAATTCGTCGCGTAGCGGCTAATCGCTTTCGACACCGCCGAACGAAAGCCCGACAAGTGCGTGCCGCCGTCCACCGTGTTGATATTGTTGGCGAACGAAAACACCTTTTCGTCATAACCGTCGTTGTATTGAATCGCCACTTCGACCGTCATGTCGTCGCCGTTTTCGCCAGTCGAGATTTTCTCGAAATACATCGGCTTGGCGTGCAACGGATGCTTGTTGGTATTCAAATGCGAGACGAATTCGGCGATGCCGCCTTCATAATAAAACTCGTGTTTCTTTTCTTCTTCGCCGCGTTCGTCGGTGATCGTGATGCGGATGCCTTTGTTCAAAAAGGCTTTTTCGCGCAAGCGTTCTGACAAACGGTCATAGCTGTATTCCGTCGTCGTGAAAATTTCAGCATCCGGCTTGAACGTAATGCGCGTACCGCGTTTAGTCGTCTTACCAGTTTTCACCAGATCAATTGACTTGATGCCCTGGCGAAATTCCATTTCATAAACGCCGCCTTCGCGTTTGATTTCCATGCGCAACCATTCCGATAGAAAGTTCACGCACGAAGCTCCGACGCCGTGCAAACCGCCCGACACTTTATAAGAGTTGCTGTCGAATTTGCCGCCCGCGTGCAAGATGGTCATCACGACTTCGGCGGCAGGACGATTTTCGCCCTTGTGCATGTCTACGGGAATGCCGCGTCCGTTATCCTCGACGGTGATCGAATTATCGAGATGAATCGTCACGCCTATCGTATCGCAATAACCGGCGAGCGCTTCGTCAACCGAGTTGTCTACGATCTCATAGACCAGATGATGCAAACCCAAATCGCCGTTCGAGCCGATATACATCGCCGGACGCAGGCGCACCGCCTCACGGCCTTCGAGGACGGAGATTGAATCTGCGTCATAACCATTCGCGTTGTTACCATTTTTTTTATTGTTGTCGTTGTTACTATCTGGCATCTCTATTTGTTTCTCTTTCATAGACCTTTTTGTATGGGGCTGCGGCGCAGGCTTTGCCAGCCTGTGCTACACACTTAAAACGGAGCGCGATACTTGTCGTGATCGTCCGCCGCTTCTTCTTTTGGTTGTAACCAATCCTGCGAATCGCCCTTTGTATTTTCGGCAAGCGCGGGCTTTGTGACCGGCTGAGTTAATAACTCAGGGGTTGGTTGGTCGGGAACCGTTTCCGGTTCTGAACTTGCCTGAATGTCATCGGTTAAACCATCGGTGACCGCTTTGCCTGCCACCACCTGAATCGTCCGCGCGCGTTGCCGATACCGTTCGGCAATCGAACGTTTGGAAGTCGAAACCAAGGTTTGCGCCTTGCCTTCGAGGTAATCCAACAACAATCCGATGCGCTGTTGATCTAACTCGGCATCAATGTCATCTATCAAGAAAAGCGGGTATTCTTCAGATGCTGCATAATACACGCTAAGTTGAGCTAAATCAAGGATTAGCAAGGCGCTGCGCTGCTGCCCTGAGCTGCCAAACTTGCCAGTTTCATAGCCATCAAATTCGATCTCAAGATCGTCTCGATGCGGCCCGACCAGGGCGTAACCCAGACTCATTTCGTTCTTCAGCCGCACCGCCATCCGCTCGCGCATCAGCGCCGCGTAATCATTCAAATCGCCCTTCCCTGCCAGCGAAGATTTATACCGAATCGCAAGCTGTTCGTGCTTGAACAATTGCGGATTCAGATGCGCCTGTAACTTCGCCACGTAAGCCACGCGCGCCTGATGAATCTCTGTGCCCAACGCAACCAACTGATCGTTCCAGGCTTCGAGCAGTGGAACGTAACGCCCTAAGTCATCGGCTTCTGCCGCTTCACGCAACAGCGCATTCTTTTGTTTCAGTACGCGGTTGTATTCAGCCAACGTGCCCAAATAAGAAGGCAGCGTCCCTACCAAGCCACGATCAATAAACCGTCGGCGCGCTTCGGGCGCACCGCGCACTACGTCAAGCTCGTCGGCGGTGAAGGCGACCGCATCCAGATTGCCCAGATAGCGCACCGCTGTTTCGCGCTTACCGTTCACGAAAGACTGCTTCGTCGTAGCCGTAATCAACATCTGCAAGTCTTTGGTCAGATTGCCGCGCGCTACGGTGCCGCGCAGGATGGCTTCTTTCTCGCCGTGCTTGATCGCGTCTTTGGGATGATTGGTGCGGAAGGATTTCGTCGTAGCCAACAGATAGACGGCTTCCATCCACGCCGTCTTGCCCTGCGCGTTCTGCCCGTAAATCACATTCAGGCTAGGGCCAAATTCGAGCGCGTCGGAAAGGTTGCGGAAGTTGAAGGCTTCGATTCGTTGGAGGTGCATCAGCTATAGAATTTCGTGCAAAACAGTGACCTTGAGTCCTGCTACGCGGCGAAATGCACCATCGTTGGTAATGAACTCGCTGCATCCAGCCACGAGAGCGGTGGCAGCGTGAATGGCGTCGGGAGTTTTCAGATTCGTTTGTGCCCGCACCGTAATCGCTCGTCGCAATACGATTTCGGTAATCGGCAATAACTGAATATCAGGCGATGACAAGACTTGCTCATACCTTGCCGCCAGCGTTTTATCGTTTTGCTTGGCTGGACCTACCATTGTTTCCAATAAAGAAAGTTCGCTGGTGACTAACTCAAATTGACCAGCACTGACCACTGCCCAAAAAGGTTTTAGCAAGGGAAGGTAATCAAGATGTTTCTCAACCGTGTAAATCAGCGGAGAAGTATCCAGATAGACCAATCCACCAACTGGCAGAGTTAGCGATCCCACGAATCACGCTCCTCTCGCAGATAGGCATCCGCTTCTGCCGAAGTTTGAAAAAGTCGCTGCCCCGGCCAGTCTTCGATAATATCCAGCACGGAACGACAATTAGTTTTAGCCTCAATCCTCGGCTCAATGTTCTGTGGTCGTTGTGAGACGCCCACCAGAATCAAAGTTGCCAATTCCAATTGCTCATTCGTCGGCCATCCCTTCACGGTCGTAACGTAAACCTCTTGCGCAATTTGCATAACCAATCCTCCTTGTTTCGAATTCTAACACGATGAACAAAGCTCACTCGACTACCACAATCGGCACATCCCAATGCGCAATCAAAATCTCGAAGCGTCGTTGTTCTTCTTTCTTAAACGTAACCTGATCGGGATAAAGCTGTTTGGCGAGCGCCGCTTCATCAAAAGGCGCAAACGCCGTCGCCGCGCTCTTGAAGGTGAGTGTTACGCGAAAGTCCCAGCGTCCGCTTTCGTTGGCATGGTAGCGGGGCTTTTCGATTTTTATGTTAGTCAATCGCCCCATTTCGATTTGTTTTTGCAGCACGGGCAAATGGTTTTTCTTGAACAGCGTCAGAAACTCTTCGGTGTAGCCCCACTTGGCTTGATAGTAATACTCAACCACGAAAGGTTTATCTTGCGCCGAGCTAACAAACGAAGCAGCGCACAGGAACAACGACAAAAATAAAATTCGCATAGCATTTCTCTCCATTCAAAAAATCAGGACAGCTTGTTTTGCATCGCGGTGACGACGTTGGGCGGAACGAGTCCCGTGATGGAACCGCCCAGTTTGAATACTTCTTTCACCAGACTGGAACTGACGTGCGTGAGCGACGGATCGCCAACCAGCAAGACAGTTTCAATGTCGGGCGCGAGATGGCGATTCATCAAGATCATCGGCAGTTCGTATTCGTAATCGGCGCTCGAACGCAACCCGCGAATCAGCGCGTGCGCTTGCTGGCGTTGCGCGTAATCCATCAACAAGCCGGTGAAATGATCTACGGCAACATTGCCGCAATGAGCAGGCAGCGCGGTTTGCAAAAGACTGGTGCGCTCTTCCACCGAGAAGAAAGGCTGCTTGTTGGGGTTGACGATGATGGCGACGACTAGCTCATCGAAGAGACGACTAGCGCGTTCGATTACGTCAAGATGCCCAGCCGTAGGTGGGTCGAATGAGCCTGGATAAATAGCGCGACGCGTCACGTTTGTTAGTTCCCTTCTTCCGTATTTTCTTGAGTATTCCAGCGATAAAAACTCAGTTGCGTTTCGCCTTGCGGCAGTTCACGAAAGCGCGTGAGTGCGCCGTAACTTTCGTCTAGAGGCATCAGGCGGCGATGCTCTACCAACAACCAGCCGTCATCGGCGAGTAACTTACTTTTCGCCAGCAACCACAACACGAGCGAATAGAGTTCAGCGTCATAAGGTGGATCGAAATAGATCAAGTCGAACTGCTCGCCGTGTTCACTCAGATATTTCAAGGCAGTCAAAGCGTCGCGGTTAATGACGCGGACTCCGTCAACAATGCCGCAATGTTTAAGGTTGTCGCTGATAAGTTGATGCGCACGGTGATTCTGTTCAATGAAAACTACGTGAGCGGCTCCGCGCGAAAGGGCTTCGATGCTTATCGCACCAGAACCTGCGCATAAATCCAACACACGGGCGTCCGCGATGCGCGGCGCGAGAATGTTAAACACCGTCTCGCGCAAACGATCTGACGTAGGCCGCACCTGTAAACCATCCAACGGTTTCAACCGACGGCCCTTGTATTGCCCTGCGATGATTCTCATCAGACCTCAGACCTCAGACCTCAGCCTCAGACCTCAGACCTCAGACCTCAGACCTCAGACCCTAAGCACGGGTGCAATAATGCGAAGCGTGGTCAGATGACTGAGGTCGGAAGTCTGAGGTCTATCCTTCATAACCATTCGGGTGCGCCTGATGCCAGCGCCACGCCGTAGCGATGATGTTATCGAGTTCGCTGTGGCGCGGTTGCCATCCGAGATTGAGCATCGCCTGATCGGCGCTGGCAATTAGCACGGGCGGATCGCCGGGACGACGCGGAGCCGATTCGGTCTTGATGTTTACGCCGGTGACTTGGCGCGCCATTTCTACGACCTCCGCGACGGAATAGCCGTTGCCGTAACCCAGATTGAGAATGCACCTTTCTTTTTCTACCGCTGTGAGCGCGAGAATGTGAGCTTCGGCCAGATCAACGACGTGAACGTAATCGCGGATGCAGGTCTTGTCAGGCGTAGGGTAATCTTCGCCAAAAATCTTTACGTGGTCGGCTTGCCCGGCGGCGACGCGCAAGACTAGCGGAATGATGTGTGATTCGGGATCGTGGTCTTCGCCGCAACGTTCGGTCGCACCGGCGGCGTTAAAATAACGCAAGCTCGCGTAACGCAACCCATAAGCGTTGTCATACCAGCGCAGCGCACGCTCAAAAGCGAGTTTAGCTTCGCCGTAAGGATTGATCGGATTCGTCGGCGTGCTTTCGGTAATCGGAATCTTATCGGGAAGCCCATAAACCGCCGCCGTCGAAGAATACACCAGCCGCTTGACGCCTGCGCTCAACATCGCGTCAAGCAACGTGATGCCGTTCACAACGTTGTTTTGATAGTAAGCGTGCGGGTCAGTGACAGATTCGCCCACGAGGCTGGAAGCAGCCATATGAATGACGGCTTCGATTTGGTTTTCGACTAACCTGCGACCGAGTTTGTCGCGTTCGGCTAAATCCCCCAACACAAAATGGGCGGGCGGGACGACAGCGGCGCGATGCCCACGGCTCAGGTTGTCGTAAACCCAAGCCTCGTGCCCGTGCTTGACGAGTTGCTCTACGACCACGCTGCCGATGTAACCGGCTCCGCCCGTGACCAGAACTTTCATGCAAACTTTCCTTTAATTAGTGGTGTGAACTGTTAAGTCGGCAGTATGGCAGAGTGCTTTACGAGAAGAAACCGCGTCCGGCTGAAAACTGAAAAAGGGATGGTCGCCCATCCCTTTCTCTTTATACCAAATCATCTGCGGCGTTTTTTCACTGCGAAACCGGCGTCTTGTTCGGGTCACGATTAACTCCGCAGACGCTACCGAAACATCCACCGCCACCCGGCTTGGAAGGGTCAGGAAACCAAATACCACCACAACCGCACCGGGTGGCGACGGGATTGACCTGTTGCTGGTTATTACCAAAAATCGGAGGGAAGAAACCGCCTGCCATCACTACGCCGCCTGCAAAAAAGAGTCCTTTGTCATATTGCTCAATGTCGAGCATGGCGCGAATCATCTTGTCTCTGCTGCGGCTCACAACGCCAATAATCGGGCCTTTCTCCGATTTCAATCCGCCAAAGGCCGATTCGTTTTGCGGCGCATTCGGGTCGCCCTGATTAGGATTGAGCAAGCTAGGTGACTGAACACCGGTTTGGGAACCCAACCCTACGCCCGCCAAATTCACCTGAGGAGCATAAGGCGTCAGGTTCTGAATCGAAATGTTGATCATCGAAACCAACTGCGGATTATCCTGCTTCTTTTGCATATAAGCTTGCAGGTTTTGCATCATCTCTGAAATGACCGGGTCGCCCGGATGCACCAGCCGCCAATTCGACTTGCCCGCCGTGCAAGGCAACATCGGATCGCACAGCGCATGGCGACGCAAAAACCGAACTTTCTTTACGCCCGTGTTTACGCCTTCAACCAATTCTTCTAAAGACACCGGCAAAGTCTGACGAGTGCCACGATAAGCCAACAAGGCTTGTGCGACTTGCGCGCCACGCCAGAGCAGTTCCTCTTCGCGTTCGCGCTGCGAATCAAACGCGATTTGCGGCGCGGCGGCATTCAAGCCAATGATCGAAATCGTCAGCGTCGCCATCAGGCCGACCATCATCGCGTAACCGCGTTCATGAATTCTTCGTCGCGTGTGCTGAAACAATTGTGCGAGTTTCATATGTCCAACTCCCCTGCGTTAAGGCGTCGTACTGTCAGGCGAAAAGTTAATCGTATGCGACACCTTGATGTCGTTATCCATAATTTCCATCTTCTGCGGATTGATGCTCACGACCCGCCATTTCTTGCCCGTGCCGTAAGACTCGCCTTCTTTGACGTTGAACGGATCGTCATCAGAGTCAGGTTTCAATACGCCGATCTTGCCCTGTCGGCTCACGATCAAACCAACGTAACGAAACGGCGGCTTGGGCGGTTCAGCGACATTAAGCGTCATTTGATTTGAAAACATCGCCGGGTCGCCGATGCTGCGCACTTGTACGCCTAAGTTGCCCGGATTGCGAATCGCTTCGGCAGAAACTTTGGCCTTGAGATGTGATTCGTCCAGCAAGGTGGTTTGTGCTTCGCGGCCTTCGATGTAAACGCGCCCGTCAGCCGGAAATTTCAAGCCCGTCACCGTCATTTCAAAATCCCCTGTGCGACCGATTACGCCCGTCGGTTGAATGCCTACGACCACCACAGGCGGCGTAGGCGCTGGTGTGGGTGGCGGCCCAGCCTTCACCGTTGGTGGAGGAGGCGGTGGCGTGGGGGTTGGATAAACAAAGATGTTGCGCGAAATGCCATCCAGCGGCGTAAATTTGGCGAGTATCAGTGCCGTATCAAGCGGCCTATCAATTAAGCGGTTCGGGTCTTCGCCTTTCGCAGCGCCGTTGCGCGGCGTTGGCGACACACGCGGCGAAGGCGAGGTGAGCGGTTTGGCGTTCGCCACGGGGCTGGGTTCTTCGCCCTTAAAAAATTGAAAATAAAAGACGACTCCCAGCAAAGCGAACAACACACCCGCCAAGACTTTCTTTTGCTTTTCTTTTTGCGCCTCGCCCGTTGCAGAGGCTTGCTTTTCCTTAGCTGCCATAATGCTTTTACTGCTCTTTCTTGAAGAAGCTTTCCATCTCGACTTTTAACGTAACGGGCACGGCTTCGGGGCCGCTTAATTGCAGCTTACGCCCTTTGCCAACGGCGCGCGCCTTATCGGCTTCGCCTTGGAAGGCGATGGCGTTGACCACCAAAAACTGGCGGCTCTTTTCGAGATCGGCCAGAAAGCGCCGCAGGTTTGGATAATCACCAATCACTGACGTATCCAATCCCAACGCCGGATAAACTTCGATCTTGTCGTTGCGCATGGCTTCTTTGAGCAACTGGCCGTTTTCGTCAACGAGCGGTTGCGCTTCGACGGCCTTGAAACCCATGTCGCCCGTGAGAATCTGGTTCTTTTTCGCCAACGCTTCGAGTTCGTCAATCAGCGCGGCTTTGCCGGTGGTCGAATTTCTCAAATATGCCTCGAACGTATACAAGCTGTTTTTGATCTGTTCAGCTTGCTGGCGCTGCTGCGCGAGCTGTTTGTCTCTTTTCAGTTGGTCACTGTGTTGGGCTTTCAACCGGTTGATGTCTTCTTGAACGGCTAGAATCTGACCTTGAATCGGCTTCACTTCGTTGAAATAAAAGTAACCGACATAGCCCGCCAAGCCCAAGGCCGCGACCAACACCGCAGCTTCCAGTCCGCTGATTTTCACGCCGCGTAAGGATTGCCAGAAAGCGCTTAATTTATTCATTGGCGTTTCTCCGCGAGGGTGTTGGGGCTAGGGCGAAAGCCATCCACCACCGGTGGGCGATATTCGACATCCAGTGTGAACGAAACGTCTTCAACGCCCTCCAGCAGCTTCACTTCGCGCGGCGTCATCGTGAAAGTGCCGGTACGCTCAAATTCCGTAATCATCATCGTCACATCGGTTTTCGATTTGCCGATGACTTCCATTGTCAGCGCAACGGAATGATCGTCTTCAGCCGCGCCGCTTTTTGCCGTGCGCGCCGATGCTTTGGCGTTCACTTTGTTGACGGCGATGCGCAAGACGCGAACGTTGCGTGGAATGTGGTGTTCGATGTCATTCAGCAACTGCGACCACGAAAAAGCGCGACGTTCGATCAAATCGCTGGCCGCGATAAGTTCCTTGTTCTCTTCGGGCGTAATCGTAATCTGACTGGCGGGTGTGCTTTTACCGTTCAGCGGGTCTTTAGGTTTAGGACTAGCCAGCCCCAACTCTTTTTTCACTTTGTCTAATTGCAGTTCTGCGGTCGTCAGTTGATTGCTTAACGAAATTTTCTCGCTTTGCGCCCGCATGCCGAACCACGCCGCCGCTCCGCAAATCGCCAGCACCGACAGCCAGAAAAGGCGACGGTTGCGAAAGGGTTCACGGGCCAGATTTACTAATGGTTTCATAAACGCTACTCAGCTTAATTGTTCTGACGGGGATAACTGTTTCGCAAGCTCTGACGGCTGCGTCTGTAGGAAGCCGAACTATAGCATAACCAGTTTGGGATGCCCTATAGCGGCGAGGGTGAAACCTGAGAATTGTTTTACGTGTGATCGTTTGCCAATCCTGCAATTGGTTCTGGGCAAAAAAATCGAGGTGATCAATCTCGCTCTTGCGGGGTTGACCACCTCACACAAACTACACACAGCGCGGCTAACGCCTGCCTCATACGAAAGTTCCAGAAGGTTAAGAAAAATTTTGCCGCTCCAGTGCTTCAGGCCATTTTCCACCGTTTACTCACAGAAAATTAGTTTTACCCACAAGTTTTCCACAACTTTTCCACAACACATACGCATCTTGCGCTTTAGAAATGCGGCGGGCATACTGCGACGGCGTTAAATCCAATCCATAAAATCGAATATGAATCCGGCTGCAACCAAAATTTCACGCGGGCTGACGGGGGCGGTTTGGGAAGTCGCCACTTACGACGAATCCAGCTTGGCTGCGTTACAAACCGCCACGGCAGAACCGCCGCTCGTGTTGCGCTGCCTGTGGCAACGCGGACTCACCGACGCTGCCGAAATCGCCCAGTTTCTGAACCCAGAATTCCCTGCCAATCTGCATCCGCCGACGATGTTGCGCGATATGACGCGCGCCGTTGAGCGCTTGCGCGCCGCGCTCGCCAACCGCGAACGCATCATGGTCGTCACCGACTTTGACGTAGACGGTACGACCTCAAGCGTGATCCTCTCACAAACCTTGCGGCTGTTGGGCGGAGCCGATTTAGTTGATTGCTACATCCCTGATCGTTTCAGCGAAGGATACGGCCTGTCGCCAGCTATCGTTGAGCGCGCCGCCGAAACCGGATGCCGCATCATTCTGACCGCCGACATCGGCATCAAGTCGCACGCCGAAGCCCGCCTCGCCAAAGAGCGCGGCATTGATCTCATCATTTGCGACCATCACTTGCCCGATGGCGAAGACGTACCCGCCGAGGCTTTCGCCGTGTTATGTCCCAAAGGTTCGTCAGGCGAAGGCTATCCGAACAAAGACCTCGCGGCTTGCGGCGTATCGCTCAAACTCGCTGACGCGCTGCTCGACGAACATCCCAAACGTGCGGCGATATTGGCTTCGCTCGCCAAACTTTCGGCGATTGGCACAGTCGCGGATATGGTCAATCTTTCGACCAGCGAAAACCGCGCGATTGTTTCTTACGGCTTGCGTGCGTTGGGCGAACCTACGCCAAATCACGGGCTGCGCGCGTTGCTCAAAGTCGCGCAAGTCAATCAAGACGGGCAACCCGTTTCGACTTACGACATCGGATTCAAACTCGGCCCGCGCATCAACGCCGCCGGACGCATCGCGCACGCCAATACGGTCATTCAACTTTTCGACGCCAAGACCGAAGAAGAGGCCACGCAGCTTGCGCAGAAGCTGGACACGCTCAATCACGAACGCCAACAGATTCAAGCCGGATTGGTCGAGCGCCTTTCGGCTTTTGTAGAAGTCCTTGATGGCAGGCTCGAAGACCGCGTACTCGTTTTTTCGGGCACCGAAGCCGAAGGCTATCATCGCGGCATCGTCGGCATCGCCTGTTCAAAAATCGTAGAGAAAACCGGACGCCCCACGTTCATCGCCGCCATCAATGATGAAGGCATGGCGCACGGCAGTGCGCGTTCGATCCACGGCTTTCATCTGGTCGAGGCGATGGATAGCGCGTCTGACCTTTTCGTTAAATACGGCGGACATCCAATGGCCGCGGGCTTCACGATTCGCGGCGATCAACTCGACGAACTCAAAGCGCGGCTCAATCGTTTCGCCGCCGAAGAAATGGGCGGACGCGACCTGACGCGCACCTTCACAGCGGATGCCGAAGTCGCATTGAGCGACATTACGCTCGAACTCATACGCTCGCTGCATCGGCTCGAACCGCACGGCATCGGCAACCCCGCGCCGCTGTTTTTATTGCGTGGCCTGCAAAACAAAGGCGTGAACGTGCTGAAAGAAAAGCACCTGAAAATTTCAGTGTCAGACGGACGCGCTACGCTGCCCGCCTTGTGGTGGAGTTCCGCCGAGCATTACAAAACGATAGCGAAGGCCCAGTTGTTGAGCTTGCTTTGTCGCCCCGAAATCAATGCGTGGAATGGCCGCGAGACTTGTCAGTTAAAGGTAGTAGATGCGGCGGTTGAATAGTGTTAGTTTCTGCCGCGTTACGAAAGGAACCTTATGCAACAACATCGTGTCGAAACCAGCGTTGCCCCGAACGGAACCATCATCTTGCAGGGCTTGCCTTTTCCCGTCGGTGAAACCGTGGAAATCGTGATTACGGCGCAACCTGCCAAAACCACGACAACTGATCCTTATTCGTTGCGCGGCACTGTGCTGGAATACGTT
>JANNUY010000583.1:0-4564 GCA_031414155.1 Acidobacteriota bacterium | reverse complement strand
TGCTGCTCGGTCTCGTCGTCAACTGCAAACGTATCGTCCGCCTGTTACTGGCTGCGCCCACCGCGCAACCCGCTTAACGTGCGGCTCAAAACCAGTGCAACGTGCGCCTTGCGCCCTTTGCGCTCCGACTTTTTAAGTGGCCTCCTACAGGGCGAACGCTTGCCTGTCTTTCTCGAACTCAAAAATATCGAGCGCAAACATCTCGAAAGTGTCGAAAACGATCTGGCCGAATTGATCTTTTTTCGCGCCTTGCCCAACAACATTTGCGAAGACGAAACGGAACGCAATTCACTCAGAAAAACATTTTTCGACAAACTCAGAGCGGGGCAAGTCGCCATCTTTCTTGACGGTCTGGATGAAGTCAGCGGCACCGATTTTTTCAAAGACATTCGCCAATCGTTTCGCGATTTCCTCGAATCTCCTGCCTATCAAATCAACACCCTCATCATCACCACTCGGCCTTATGCCTTTCACGACCGTTTTAATCGTGATGAAGCACAGGAAATGGAAATCGCCCCGCTAAGCAAGGAGCAAATCGAAGAATTCATCGAGCATTACTATGAAAATGACGCGCTGGCTCAAAAATTTCTCAAAGAGATGCGCTCGCGCCGTGTTTTACAGGAACTCACCCGTGTGCCCGCGTTGCTCGGATTTCTGGTTCATCTCTACCACGAGGAAGAGGTCATCGCGGAAAACAAACTTGAACTATATCGCCGGATGGTAGACCACCTGATTCAACAGTGGGATGAAGACAAAGGCGCGAAACGTGAGTTCCGCATTCCCAATCCGACTCGCCGTCGTGACTTTCTCAAGCATCTGGCCTTTGCCAACTTGATCACGCCTGAAAACCGGGAAGATGCCAAACGACTGGTCTTCACCAGCGAGCAAATCATGCAAGAAGCTCAAAGTTACTGTCAGCAACACAAGCTCACAATCAACCCTGACGACTTAGCCGAAGATGTGAAAGCAACACCAATTTTGCGTGAGATTGGGGCCAAAACTTACACCTTCACGCATCTCACGATTCAGGAATACCTGGCTGCCGAAGCGCTCGCCAAACACCCTGATTGCGAAACACATTTCTGCCGCGCCTACTTTTCGCCCACCATCTCGGAAATGGAGGTGTTGCCAATGACATTAGGTTTATCGGAGAAGGCAAACGATCTCTACGCAGCATTGGAACAATTACCGGACTCGTTAAATTACGGCAACTTACGATTGCGAGCACGTGGTTTGTGGTATGCCGCGCGTGTTCACGGAAAACAACTCTCCAATATGTTAGATCGGTTTATGGCTTTCGTTACGAACCAAGATGAGAAAGAAGACAAATACAACGAGGTTGTGACGCAAGCATTTTCAGGGGCTGTCGGCCAAGCACGAAAAAATATTGCGAATCGGTTGCTGACGCTCCTCCACAATGAAGACAGTGATATAAGGCAAAAAGCAGCAAAAACGCTCGGTATTTTTGGCGGCAAGGAAGTCATCAATTCTCTATCAACAGGTTTAAATGATGCAGATAGCGCAGTCCGCCAAAGTGCAGCGTATGCGCTTGGTGCACTCGGTGAGACTGAGGCCGTTGGCGTGCTGCAAAAGGCTCTACAGGATCCAGATACCCAAGTGTGCGAAAGCGCAGCAAGCGCGCTTGGAGGTATCAGCGGGACAGAATCCATTGAGGCATTAATTCTAGCCTTACAACATCCAGATAAAGATGTCAGTTCAAGCGCAACATACGCACTCGGAAATATCGGCGGGCCACAAGCTACTAATGCATTACTTTCGGCTTTACAAAGCGAAGAAGTTTGGCTGCGTCAATGTGCTACGACGGGGCTTGGAGTTATCGGCGGAGTAACACCTCTAGTCGCTTTGCAGTCTGCCTTAAAGGATCAAAATCATCAGGTACGTGAGAATGTGGTGCAGGCGCTTGGAGAAATTGGTAAAGCTGAGGCTATTCCGTCATTGCGAATAGCATTGCAAGATCGCTCTGAGTGGGTACGACAGAAGGCAGCATATGCACTTGGGGAAATTGGCGGAGCAGATGCCGTGGCTGCATTACATTTAGCATTGCAGGACGAAAGTAAATTTGTTTGCCGAGCAACAATAGAAGCACTCGGAAAGATTGGCGGAGCAGAATCTATTGAGGCATTGTTTCCACTATTACAAACTTCGGATGAATACTTTATTGGCTCAGTCGTTGCGCAAGCAATCGGCCACATAGGAGGAAGTGAAGTAATAACGAATCTTCAATCAACTTTGCAAAATCACCAATACACCCAAAACAAGACACGTAAATTCGCAGTGTTGGCGCTTAAAGAAATTGGCGGACAAGAAAGCATTACTGTCTTACAAATCGCCTTGAAAGACCCCAATAGTGACGTACGTAAGGAGGCTGCAAACGCCTTAGGAGTAATCGGAGAAATAGAAGCCATTGCCCCGTTACAGTTAGCCTTGCAAGATCACGATAGTGACGTGCGTAAGAGCGCAGCCAACGCACTTTGTGAGATTAACAGTCAAGAATCTCTCCAAACCATCCGCAGTCTGTTACTAGACAAAACTAAATCTGTAAGGGTATTGGCTGAAAAACTGGTTCGTGATGCTGAAGGAAATCATGCAGTACGCATGTTGCGCAAGAGCTTGAGCGACGAATATGAAGATGAAAAACTTCATTATGACATCGATCCCTTGGAAAGATTAGCGGGATTAGAAAGCATGCAATTAGCCGCCGGGCTTAAACTCTGTCTTGAAGATGACGAGAGACAGTTACGTCAGCGAGCCGCCAACATCATCGGGTATTACAGTCATGACGAAGAAGTGATCACCCAATTAACCAGCTTGGCTAAATCCGATCCTGTGCAAGAGGTTAGAGATGTGGCGCATATTGCGTTAATAAAAATTGCTCGGAAACGACGCTATTTCGGTTTAGAAACTTAACGGATATCAGTCCAACGCCTGCAACAAATCGGCCAGCAAATCGTCGGCGTGT
Source organism: Acidobacteriota bacterium (assembly GCA_031414155.1). GTDB lineage: Bacteria > Acidobacteriota > Blastocatellia > RBC074 > RBC074 > JACPYM01. The sequence continues at coordinate 1,584 of JANNUY010000583.1, read as the reverse complement.
TCCAAGCCAACCGAAACCCGCAACAGCCCCGGTGGCGCGGTTGAATTCGGCCCTTCGACCGAAGCGCGATGTTCGATCAGGCTTTCGACGCCGCCCAGGCTCGTAGCGCGTTTGAACAACTGAACCTTGCTAATCATTCGCAAGGCTTCCGTCGCGCCACCTGCGACCTCACCAGCCAGCTCTATAGACAGCATGCCGCCGAAGGGTTTCATCTGGCGCGCCGCAACCGCGTGGCCTTCGTGCGAGGGCAGCCCCGGATAATTCACCTGGGCGATGCGCGCGTGTCGGCTTAATTCATCGGCGAGTCGCGCGGCACTCTGGCATTGGCGTTCAACGCGAACGGCCATCGTCGCGGCGCTGCGTTGCAACAGCCAGCAATCGAAAGGCGACGCACCCGTGCCGCCGATGGTTTGCATGGTGCGAATGCGTTCAAAGAATTCGTTGGCTTCTCGCATCACAATCACGCCACTCAACACATCACTGTGGCCGCCGAAATACTTGGTGGTCGAGTGCATCACGATGTCTGCGCCGTGGTCGAATGGTCGCGTACACATCGGCGTCGCCCACGTATTGTCCGCTGCCAGCAAAGCTCCGCGCGCGTGCGCGAGTTCGGCGGTGGCAGCAATGTCAGTGATGCGCAAGCGCGGGTTGGAAGGCGTTTCGATCCAAACGAGTTTCGTATTGGGCTGCCACGCGGCTTCGATTTGATTGAGGTCAGTGGCGTCTACGAATGTGACTTGCAAGCCCCAGCGCGTATAAAGCAATTCCATCACAGCGCGCGTACCGAAATAAATATCTATCGGTGCAATGACGTGATCGCCCGGCGCGAGCGCGTGCATCACGGCTTGCGTTGCCGCATTGCCCGAAGCAAAGGCCGCCGCCACTGTGCCGCCTTCCAGCGCCGCCGCAATTTGCTCGAACGCCTGCCGATTAGGATGACCGGTGCGCGAATAAAAGTATTCGCTGACGAGCTGGTTGTCGGCGTCACGTTCATACGTCGTCGAAAGCACGATGGGCGGCGCAACGGAACCGTAAGCAGAAAGTTCAGCGGCGTGTAAAGCGAGGGTTTCAGGTTGCATAAAAAGCCTCGCCCACGAAGCCACACGAAGGGGACACGAAGATGAATCAGACAGGGCGCGCAGAATTTATAGAAGGAACCCACAATCAGAGCCACTCAACGTTGCCTGAACCTTGTTCATCTTGAAAAATCCTGTTAATCCTGTCCAACCTCTTCGTGTATTCTTCCTGTGACTTCGGGGGCGGAAAAATTATTTGCCAGCGAGCGTTTTGTTCTGTTCATCCATCCACGTTTTCAGCGGCGCGAAATAATCAATGATGGCGGTGGCGTCCATTTTGTCTTCGCCGGTGACGGCTTTGAGGGCTTCAGGCCAGGGCTTGCTTTGCCCCATCGCCAACATGGCTTTGAGCTTTTCGCCCGCCGCCTTGTTGCCATAAATCGAACAGCGATTGAGCGGCCCGCTGTAACCCGCCGTCTTGCACAGCGCGCGGTGAAACTGGAATTGCAGAATGTGCGCAAGAAAGTAGCGCGCATACGGCGTATTGCCCGCGACGTGATATTTCGCG
>JANNUY010000582.1:0-1282 GCA_031414155.1 Acidobacteriota bacterium | reverse complement strand
GATTGCAATCTCTCGATTCCGCAACTCGAACCGCGTTCGTTTTCGTTCAACTCGGCTTATGGCGCGTGCAAGGAATGCAACGGACTCGGCACGATGAACGAAGTTGATCCGCGCAAGCTCGTCGTCGAAACCGATGTGCCGATGAAAGAGATGCGCTTCATCGCTGATGAAGATAAAGCGACGGATAGTTATTTGCGTTCGGCGTTGCTCGCGGTCGCCAAACATTTTGACATCGCCGACAGCAAGACTTTCGCCGACTTGCCCAAAAAAGCGCAGGACGCATTTTTTTACGGACTCAAAGATAAGCTCGCGTTTCGCCACGGCGAATACGTTTATCAGGCCGAGTGGAAAGGCGCGACGCAACACTTGCTCGAACTTGTCAGGCGTGCCGAAAGCGCAGGCGACACGTCAGCCATCGCGGCTTTCATCTCGGCGATCACTTGTCGAAGCTGCAACGGCGCGCGGCTACTGCCGACTTCACTGGCCGTCAAATTGAATGACAAATCCATCGCTGATTACTCCGCGCTTTCGATTGGCACGGCGCAAGCCGCTTTCGATCTAATCAAACTCAACGCCCGCGAAGAACTCATCGCCGGACGCATCTTGAAAGAAGTCCGCGAGCGTTTAGGCTTTCTCAACAAAGTCGGGTTGGGTTATCTCTCAATGGATCGTCCCTCGGCTTCGCTCTCAGGCGGCGAAGGCCAGCGCATTCGGCTGGCTACGCAAATCGGTTCGCAACTGCGCGGCGTGCTTTATGTATTGGACGAACCATCCATTGGCCTGCATTCGCGCGATAACGAAAAGCTAATTCAAACGCTCGAACATTTGCGCGACATCGGCAACACCGTAATCGTCGTCGAACACGACGAAGAAACCATGCGCCGCGCCGATTACGTTTTGGATTTAGGCCCCGGCGCGGGTACGCACGGCGGCTGGCTGGTCGCGGCGGGCACACCCAAAGAATTGATCAAAGCGAAAGATTCCGTCACGGGCCAATACCTTGCGGGCAAGCTGAAAATCGAATTGCCTGCGCAACGCCGTGCGACCAACGGCAACGCCGTCACCGTCAAAGGCGCGACCGAACACAACCTCAAAAATATTGACGCGAGCTTCCCGCTCGGCGTGTTGACCGTGGTCACCGGCGTATCCGGTTCCGGCAAATCCACCTTAGTCGAAGACATTCTATATAAATCGCTCGCGCGCAAAATCTATCGTTCGCTCGACGAACCCGGCGCGCACGCCGCCATCGAAGGCCTCGAACACATAGACAAAATCATCGAGA
>JANNUY010000581.1:0-7474 GCA_031414155.1 Acidobacteriota bacterium | reverse complement strand
TTTGAATGACGCCCACCAACGCAAAGATAACCTGATTCAGTGGGTACGCGTGTTGAGCCGCATCTTTCTTAACTTGATTAAGATGCTGATTGAGCCATTGATTTAATCAAGCTGGTCGGGAAGACATTCACGATGTGGTTTTGCGGCGTCATCTTGCCTGCGTTGGCGGCGATTTCTTTGGCTTCGGCGCTTTGCTCGCTAGGCAGGTTTACGCCGAGGCCGGGCTTGGTGATGTTCACGGCGACGAGGCCGATGACCAATGCCAGCATGGTGGCGCAGGTGAAATAAATCATGGCTTTCACGCCGATGCGTCCGACCTTGCGCATATCGCCCGCGCCTGCGATGCCTACGACTAGCGTAGAGAAAATCAGCGGCGCAATCAGCATCTTAATCAAGTTAAGAAAGATGCGGCTCAACACGCGTACCCACTGAATCAGGTTATCTTTGCGTTGGTGGGCGTCATTCAAACCCGTTGCCCAAGCCAACACCTGCTCTTTCACCGGTGCGGTTAGGTTGGTGGAATCTTTGACCGTCGCCACTAACGCGGCGGCTCTCGTTGGCGTATCTGCGCTGTTGACCGCTTTTAGCAAATTCGTTTTGGCCTGCGGATCGAGTTCGAGGCCGTTGACCGACACGACCATTTGATCTTGCAACGACTTGGTTTGATCTGCGCGGTGAATGAAATAGCCAATGATGATGCCAACGGCGAGTCCGATGAAGATTTGTTGAGTGAGCGAAAGTTTGGGCATAGCTTTTCTAGTTAGTGGCTAGTGGCTAGTGGCTAGTAACTAGTGATTCGTTGAATGTCGTATTGCAACTAACCACTAGCCACTAACTACTAGCCACTAGCATAGAGCGGTTGAACACTTCGCCGAAGTGATGTGATACACGTTCAGCGGCTTCTGTGAGCGCGAACTGCTTGCCGGTGAGTTGTTGAAGGGAAGTGACACCGTGTCCTTTAATACCGCAAGGCACGATCATTTGGAAGTATCGTAAATCGGTCGTCACGTTGAACGCAAAACCATGCATCGTCACCCAGCGCGAAATGCGAATGCCGATGGCAGCGAGTTTGTCGTTGCCGACCCAAACGCCTACGTGTTCGCCGCCGCGCGGTTCGGCGGGGACGCCGAAATCAGCAGCGGTGCGCACGAGTACGGTTTGCAAATCCTGCACGTATTTGCGCACGTCTTGCCGGTCAGGCGCGAGATTCAAAATCGGATAGCCCACCAATTGGCCGGGGCCGTGATAGGTCACGTCACCGCCGCGTCCGGTTTCAAACAGTTCGACTTCGGCTTGCTGGCGTGCGGTTTCGTCAGCCAGCAGATTCGCGCGATTGGCTCCGCGACCGAGCGTGATGACGTGCGGATGCTCAACGAAAAGTAAGGTGTCAGGAATTTCATCGCGCTTGCGGGCGTCGTGCAACGACTGTTGCAACGCGAGGGCTTCGGCGTAAGGCTGCAATCCGAGATAGCGCGTTTCGCAAATTCGCATAGCAGAAAAGAAAAAGAGGCTGCGAATGTTTGCCATCCGCAGCCTCTGTCTTGGGGAATCAATTACAGCAACGAAGCCCAGTCGGTCGCCTCAATCGTTTTTTTGATGTGCGCGAGGAATTGATCTCCTACTGCGCCGTCAATGATGCGATGGTCGAACGAGAGGCTCAGCACGCCGATAGAACGAATCGCCAGCGCGTCGCCGTCGGGCGTTTCGACGACCCACGGTTTTTTGTGGATGCCGCCCAGTCCGAGAATTGCCAATTGCGGCTGGTTGATGATCGGCGTCGCGGTCAAGCCACCATACAAACCAAAGTTCGTGATCGAGAACGTACCGCCGCTGATTTCGTCGGGCTTAAGTTGCTTGGCGCGCGCGCGATTCGCCAAATCCTGCGAAGCCCGCGCCAGACCGCTGATGCTCAACATATCGGCGTTTTTGATGACGGGCACGATCAAGCCCCAGTCGAGCGCGACGGCGATGCCGACATTGTAATCATTTTTATAAATGATGTTCTCGCCATCCGTCGCCGCATTCACGACCGGGATCGCTTTTAACGCATCGAGCGTCGCCTTGATGACGAAAGGCAGGAAGGTGAGCTTCGTGCCGTTTTGCGCTTCAAACGATTTCTTCACACGTTCACGCAGGCGCGCGATGTTGGTGAAATCGGCTTCAAAGAACGTTGTCACGTGTGCCGAAGTCCGACGGCTGTTGAGCATGCCTTCGGCGATGATCTTGCGCATCTTCGTCATCGGCTCGGTGGCGATGCGCTCCCCAGCCGCGAAGGCCGGAATACTGGGCGCAGCTACGGGCGCAGGAGCCGCTGCGGGGGCAGGCGACGGGGCCACTGCGGGGGCAGCAGGTTGGGCTGCGGGAGCCGGAGCCGCTTTGCCTTGTTCGATGTATCCGAGAATATCGTCTTTACTGACGCGCGTGCCGCCGGAACCGGTGGCGGGGACTTGCTTGAGGTCTACGTCATGTTCGCGCGCGATGTTGCGTACGAGCGGTGATGAACGAACCTTTTGTTGCTCGCCGGTTGGGGCAGGCGCAGCAGGTGCGGCTTCTGCTGCGGGCGCAGGCGCGGTGGGCTTCGCTTCTGCGGGCGCAGGTGCAGGGTCGGGTTGCGGAGCGGGTGAAGCCTTTTCAACCGGAGCTTCTGCCGCTGCGTCTGGCACAGGCTCTGACGCCGTCGGCGGAACACTCGCGCCACCCGCTTCGCCGATGCGCGCGAGGACGGCGTTGACCGCGACGGTTTCACCTTCCTGATGCAGTATTTCTGTCAACACGCCAGCGGCGGGCGACGGAACTTCGGTGTCTACTTTATCGGTCGAAACTTCGAGCAACGGTTCATCGCGCCCGATGGTCTCACCGACTTTTTTCAACCACTTAACAATTGTGCCTTCGGCGATGGACTCGCCCATCTGCGGCATTACGACATCTGTAGCCATTCGCTTCTCCTCTTTTCGTTTAACGATAATTGCAAACTGAATTCAGCCACGCTCAAAGCAATGAGATGACCTTGATTTCTTTGGTGCGAAACATCGGTTTCGTGGGTTTCTCAAACGTATAAAACTCATCGGCCCGACCGACTATCGCTGCGGCAATGTGGCAAGCGTCCAATCCGACGATGCCGTATTTCTCCGCTTGTTGATGCGCCATGCGCATGATTTCAGGAAGGTCGTCAGAGAAATACCGACAAACTCGAAAGTAACGATTGAAAAACTGCGCGCGTTTTGGTTTGCGGTAATGCAGTGCCAGCGGCAACGTTTCCAGCGAAAGAAAAGGGCTAGACATAAATGCTCTTTCCTTCTGGCTGAATAGCGCGATGACTTTTGAGCGGCGCGGTTCTTCCGTATCAACATAAGCAATCAAGCAATTTGCATCCAGATACGTAACGATTGCCATTAGCCGCGCCCTAACTCCGCCAGGATTTCTTCGATGGTCAGATAAGGCTCGCCGCTCTTATCGCGTTCGCGCGCGAATGCCACCATCTCCTTAGAAAACGGTGACGCTTCGGGGTCGTTTTCAATCATCACCATGAACGCTTCTGCATCAGCCACAGTCTTAATGCGATGCGGATCGTATTTCGATCTCACATTTGCCTTACTGACTTTCGGTTTCAACGCTTTTACTGCCATCGCTGTTACCTCTCCACTTGAATCGCTTAAATACTCGTCGCCATTCCGTGTACCGCTTCCGCCGCTTCCATCACGGCCTCACTCAGCGTCGGATGCGCGTGCATGATGTGGCCGAACTCTTCCGCCGTCGCTTCCAAGCCCATTGCCACGCAAGCCTCTGCCAGCAAATCCGTAGCGTGCGGGCCAATTAAATGTACGCCCAACACTTCGTCGTATTTGGCATCGGCGATGACTTTCACGAAGCCTTCCGTCTCGCCCAAAATCATCGCCTTGCCTAAAGCTGAAAACGGAAACTTGCCGACCTTGATGTCGTAGCCCTTTTCTTTCGCCTTCGCTTCGGTCAGGCCGACGCTGCCGATTTCGGGTTCGCAGTAAGTGCAGTTCGGAACCAGATTGTATTTGATCGGATGCGGATGGCGTCCGGCAATGTGTTCAGCGGCAACGCAGCCTTCTTTCGAGGCTACGTGCGCGAGCCACGGCGTAGGCACTACGTCACCAATCGCGTAAACGTTTGGCTCGGCGGTGCGCATGAATTCATCCACTTTGAGATAGCCGCGCTCGATTTCGCACTTGGTGTTTTCGAGTCCGAGGCCGTCGGTGACGGGACGGCGTCCGATGGCAACCAATAAAGTCTCAGCGGTGATCGTACCCGGCTGGCCTTTTTCGTCAGTGTAATTGATCGTCACGTCGTCGGCGTTGACGGTGCAGCCTTCAAACTTCGTCGAAGTCATCACCTTGATCTTGCGTTTGCGAAAAGCCTTTTGCAGTTCGGCAGAAACTTCTGCGTCTTCGATGGGCACCAGACGGTCAAGCATTTCGATGACGGTGACTTCGCTGCCGAAACGACGAAAGACCGAAGCAAACTCTACGCCGACCGCGCCAGCGCCGAGTACGACCATTGATTTCGGTACGTGTTGAAAGTCGAGCAGTTCGTCGCTCGTGACAATGCGCGGATTCTGAATCGTGAGGCCGGGCAGCAAGCGCACCGTCGAACCTGTCGCAATGATGACGTTTTTCGTAGGCACATCGGTCGCTACGCCGTCGGCGCTGGTGACGGTGACGCGACCGCCGCCTTCGAGTTTGCCTTGTCCCTTAAAGACCGTGATTTTGTTTTTCTTCATTAAGAACTCGACGCCCTTTGACAGCTTGGTGACGATCTTGTTCTTGCGCTTCATCACGTTGGGGAAGTTGAGCGCCGCGCCGCTGACTTCGACGCCGAACTCGGCGGAATCATTCAGCAGTTCATAAACGTGCGCCGAGTGCAGCAACTCTTTGGTCGGGATGCAGCCGCGCAACAAACACGTACCACCCAAATCTTTGTCGCGTTCGATGATGGCGACTTTCAAACCCACTTGCGCGGCGCGAATGGCGGCGACATATCCGCCGGGGCCTGCGCCGATTACTGTTACATCAAATTGTTCAGCCATGAAAATCCTTCTCGCTCCTGTCGAAATAAGCCCGCAGGCACAGCAAGAGCGGTTTCACTTCGGCGTTCGTCGAATTGGAGAAAACTACGCACGAGGCCGCTCAACATTGCACCAAAACCTTTAATTCATTGAGTAAAATAGGTACTGCTGAAGTAAGCCGGATGATAAGCGGCGCGCGCGGTTTTTGTAAAATGAGATGAGTTAGCGCCGTGCTGCTTTGGTCATACGGCGTGCTTTGTCGGCGAGTTGGGCGGCGTTGGGCAATTCGCGCAACGCGGCTTGTATTTGTACGTCGTCGAGGATGACGAGGCGGCGCGCGGTGTCTACGCCATAGGCTGCCACGAAGATTTCTTCGCGGAGTTTCTGTTTGGCGAAAGGCAGGTTGGTCTCGACGATCACTCGCGTGAGTCCGGCTTCGGGTGCGCGTGCGACGAAATCGTTCATGAAAAGTTGATAGGCTTTCATCACGTCGTCAGTCACAGCGACTTCATCGGTCACCGGTGCGCGGTCGAAATCAATCGAACCGCGTTTATATTTTTCCAGTCCCGCGATGCGTCCGGCCATCAAGTCGCGGGTGAACATAAACAGACCCGAAACCCATACGCGGCCTTGCAACGGCGAGATGAGTTGCGATTCGACCGTTACGTCAGGCTGGATGCCGCCGCCGCCATACATCGTGCGACCCAAGTCGGTCTTGAAGGCTTCGCGTTTCTTTTCTGCCTGCGCGTCGTATCCGTTGCGGTGAAATTGGTATTCATAAATCGAGCCGTTGGAATAATCGCGCTGAATCAGCCGTCCGCTGGGCGTGTAATAGCGCGCTGTCGTCAGTGTTAGCCCGCAGCCTTCGGGCAAATTAAAGATCGTTTGCACGAGGCCTTTGCCGAAACTGTTTTCGCCTACGATTAAGGCGCGGTCGTGGTCTTGCATTGCGCCCGCTACGATTTCAGAAGCTGACGCCGTGCCTTCATCCACTAAAATTACCATCGGCCAATTTTCTGGCGAACCGCTTTCCGCCGCGTAATCGCGATTGCGTTCGGTCAAACGGCCTTCGCGCTCGCGTACGGAAACAACCGATTGCCCGCGTTGCAAAAACTTGTCAGCGACGCGAATGGCCTGCTCAAGAAAGCCGCCGGGGTTGCCGCGCAAATCGAATACGAGTTGCGTCATGCCAGCTTCCTTCAAGATTGCCAAAGCCGCCGTGAGTTCATCCGCCGTCGTCGAATGAAAGCCACGCGACAATGAGACGTAACCGACGCCGGGCTGAATCATGAAATAGGTCGAGATCGAAGGCAGGTCTACCGCCGCGCGTTCGAGCGTGATGCTGACAGGTTGCTCAGAACCCGCGCGCATCACTTTAACCGTGGCTTCGGTGCCGAGTTCGCCGCGCAAGCTGTTGCGCACCTGATCGCTGTTCCATTTGGCGGTGTCTTTGCCGTCAATGGCTACGATCAAGTCGCCGTAACGCAAACCCGCGCGCCAGGCGGGCGTGTCCTTGAACGGCTCCATAATGTAAACGCCGCCGAACCGCTGCTGAATCGAAGCGCCGATGCCGTAATACTGCGAGCGTTGATCGTTGCGCGTTTCTTCAAACGATTTCTTGTCGTAATAGTTCGAGTGCGGATCAAGCGTACGCAACATGCCCTGAATCGCCGTGCGCGTCAGCACTTCGTAATCAAGCGGTTCGAGATAATGCTCGCGGATCAATTCCAGGCCTTGAATGAATTGGCGATTGAGTTTTTCGGCTTCTGTTGGAGGCTTGGCAGGCGTTGGCGCAGGGCTTTGCGCGTAAAGCGGTGCGACGAGGAAAACGGCAAGCAGAAAAAGGCTACGTTGCATCACGAGAAGCTCCTTGAAACGGTAGCGCAACCTCGCCAAGGTTGCGCTGTTTTGCATTAGACGGATGGATTGAAACGCTTACCTTGCGCATTGCACCTTCGTCAGCCTCAAACCGTACCCGCAGAATGTTTTAACTTACCAATAACGCAACCTTGGCGAGGTTGCGCCACCGTTGTGCAGTGGGCGGCGTATGGTAACGGCGGCTGAACGAGAGTCAAGCGCAGCTCTTGCAGCTTTACAAAATGGCGATCAAGCCTGCCAGCCGTGGCGTCCAATCAGTTTGACGAACTTACACGCGCCGTGATCTTCGCGCGTGAACTCGCTGCCATTGCGTGTCATGCGAATCAATCGTTGCTCGCGTTCGTCGCCGACGGGAATCACGAGTTGGCCACCTTCGGCCAATTGATCGAGCAATGGTTGCGGAATGTCAGGCGAACCCGCCGCGACCAGAATGCCTTGATAAGGAGCGAACTCGCTCCAGCCCACCGTGCCGTCAAACCATTTGATCGTCGTGTTGAAAAGGCCGAGCGTCGTCATCAACGCTTGTGCGCCGCGTGCGAGTTCGGTCAATCGTTCGAGTGCGAA
>JANNUY010000580.1:0-3759 GCA_031414155.1 Acidobacteriota bacterium | reverse complement strand
GCGAAAACAGCCGTTTCTTTTACGGCGAAGTGCATGCGTGGCTAGCGCGCTGGTTGAAATAACCTGGGTACGCGCGCGTGCCCCCGCGCGCACAACAAAGCCCCGAAGCGTTCCGATTACAAGAGCGCGCGGGGACGCGCGCGTACCCAGGCTACAAACGATAATCAGGCACGTGCAGGTGGCTCTCTTCTTTCACTTCGAGTTTCAGCCCGAAGCGTTTGGCAATCTTTGAGATTTCAGCCGCAGACAAACTGCCGTGTTTTTGCAAATCAACCGACAAGCCCATCAGGAAGCCCTGATGATGGCGCAGCATGTCGCGCGTCTCGGTCGCCAGTTGGCGAATCATTTCTTCGACCGCGCCGTCGGTGAGTTCGGTGTCGAGCGGGTAAGAAGGGTTGTTCGAATAATAGCCCTGATAGTCGGCGTGAAAGCCATATTTGCGGATGTAATCGCAAGCCAACATCGTCGCCTGTTCGCGGTCGTGTTCGCGTCCGATGCTGGCGTTGCCGTCGCCAAAAATCAGTTCTTCGGCCAAACCGCCCGCGAGCATGACTTTGATCTTTTGCGCCAGCGTTTGTTTGGTCATGAAAATCTGATGCGGGAACGTGAAGCCACCCGCGTAGGTCGAAGCCACTTTCGATTTCAACTGCAACGGCGCGAGGCCAAACAGCACGACGTAAGCCACGGCGTGGCCTGATTCGTGTACGGATACGCAAGCCGTGACCGCCGGGTCGTTGCCCTGACGAATGCGGTCTACGCGGCCTTCATAACTGAAGCGCACCACACCGACTTTGTGAATGTCGGCAATCAATTCTTTTTTGGCGAAATCGTAATCGAGCTTGATGCGGCGGCTTTCAGCCATCAGCGCCTGAAACATAAAGCGCGACAGGTTGGCTTCGATCACGTCGGTGATGCTAGAAAACACCGGCCTGACGCCTTGCACCGGAAACACTCCATTCTGATAAACCAGCGTATGAATCGCGGGCGCGAGTTCGAGTTCGACGCCGAAATGCTGGCGGTTGCGCGCTTTGATTTTCGTGACTTCCATCTCGATCAGCTTCACGAAATCGCGCCGCCGCAACGAACGATAGATCAAATGGATGTTGCCGAAACGCGCAACCTGTTCGGGTTTGAACTTGCGCGAGAGCGCCATCTTGATGTCAACCAGCGTGAGCTTTTTGGTATAAGCATGAAAGATGTCGGCGTCCACATCGGCCTCTGAAGTCTCACGCGCCATGCTGAAGGCTTCATCCAGATTGCCGCTGATGATGATCAGCGTACGCGAGTGATCGGCGGCTTCATAAATGCGTTTCTGTTTGCGGCGCGCGATCATCTTTTTCAAGATGTCTTCCTGCTTCATGTTTGCGAGTTCGTGAATGCTTTCTTCAAAATCGAAGAGCTTTTTCAGCGTACGCGCATCCCAAATGCCAATGGTGTCAGGCGCGGGGGGCGCTTCATCAATCCCCGGCATCCCTGGCGGCCCCTGAGGTAAGGCTGCTTGCTTGCGGCGTTGCGCTGACGAGTAAAGATAATTGTCCAGGTAATTGCTGATGTCTTCTTTGGTGTCGCGGCGCGCGAGGCGTCCGTCACTGAGCAGTTCCCAAAAATCCTGAAAGCGGTCGTTGAGAATCGGCTTGCCTTCCGCATCCAACGTATTAAATCGCTGAATCTCATCAAATAACACAATGGCCGGTTGCCCGTCGTTGAGCGCACTGCTTTCGAGAATGCCCGCGACCGAATTGCGCCACGAATAGTAGCTGTTGTTTTCACTGTTGCTGAGTTCGACTTCGGCAAAGCGGTCTTGATAATCGAGCTTTTTGACCAGCTTGCGCACGAGATCAGTTTTGCCTACGCCGGTCATGCCCCACAGATTGACGATTACCGGACGCGACAACACTTCGGGCATCAAATACCAAATCTGTATGTAAGTAATCAGCTCATCAATGATCGCATCAATGCCTACGAATTCATGCTTGAGTTCCCGGCGAACCTTTTCGAGCTTGCGCTGACGCTGGGCAATCTGCGCTTTGTTGAAAGTAACGAGTGGTGCTTTGGTCATAAAAACGTGCAGCAAACAAGTTGTCTGCTGAAATCGAACTTTATCTTTTATCTTGTAAAGCTATCTTGTAAAGCCAGCCGAATGGCGCTTTCGACTGGCGCATCGTCCCGTGCATCTTCACGGTCGAGTTGAAAGGGAGCAACTGAACGCAAAGGCGGTTGCGCTAAAAAGCGCGGCGCGTTGCCTCGATTGATTTGCGCGGCATGCACTAAAAAAGGATGGCAAAGATATACCGTGCCGGCTTCGCCGAGCGCCAGCATCTCTGGGCAATCGGCGGTTTGGTTGTAATCCAACGCTGTCACCGGTAATCCTTTTTCGCCTGCCGAAGCGAGCAATCTGGCGATCTTCAGGTGCGAGCCGACGCGAATGCGCGTCGGCGCATCGTTTTTTCCGACCGAAGAAAACAAAAAGAGCATCAACAAAGCGCGTTCTTTTGAATGAACGTTCACATGCCAAGTTAAGTAATTATTCAAATCGCTATCCGCACCCGGAAAGCTCGCATCAACGTGCCAGCCAGTGTCTCTCGTGTCCTCAGTCGTAGGAAAACGAATCGGGAAAGTGCCTAGACTCCGACGCGGTTCCCAACTGCCTGCGCCTACCAGTTGATCGAACGCCGCCCTCAACTTTGGCGTATTCGCGGCTTCCACAAACGGCGCTTGCGCATAAACCCCAAGCCAAATTACCGGTCGTTGCCACGTCGCGCTGTCATGGGGGTCGCATCCCATATCGCGCCACAAGATTGCGCGGCAAGCCGCCGCCAATGCTGGCGGGAACGCTTCATCCAAACGCAAGAAACCTTGTGCGATAAACGATTCGATTTGTGACGAACTCAAGTGCAAAGAGCTACCTCGCCGCTTATTGCAGCGCGCCTTCGACTGCCTTGAGCAATTCCGCGCGGTCAATGATCTTGAAGCGCGAGTAAATCAGCTTGCCCGTTTTGTCATACACAAACGTAGAAGGCAACGTCCCCGGCCAATCTTTGTTAATCAGATCAATCATCTGTTGCGGGTCGTCGGTGTCCATCACGCCAATCTCAAACGGCAAGCCCTTGTCGCGCACGAACCGCGCCACCAACGTATTCACTTCCGTCACATCATCGGCGCTGATGGCTATAACCTTGACGCCTTTGCTGCCATATTCGTTGTGCAGCTTCACGAACTCCGGCATCTCGGCTACACACGGAGCGCACCACGTTGCCCAGAGATTGAGAACGACGACTTGTCCTTTCCACGATTCGCGCAACGCGGGAAAGTTCGCGGGTTTGATTAGTGCGATTTTTGGCAGCGGTTTGGCCGGAGCTTTCGCCGCAGGTTTTGCCGCCGGACGTTTGGCGACGGGCTTGCGTTGCGGCGCGAATGAAAAAGCGAGAGTGGAAGCCGGAAGGTAAGCGGCGGTTTGAACTGTCGCTTCGTGATGGCTCAGGTCGCTTACGCTCCCCGTACTGCCCCTGCTCTCGGCCTGTTGCGCACGCTTGATGATGCAGCCCAACGCCTTTGTTTCCGCTGTTGTCACGGCTTTGCCTGCCAGCAATTCATCCAGCGCCTTGCGCAAGTCGTGCGTCTTGACGTGGATCATCAGATGCGAATTATCAATCCGCCCGTGATAACGCAGCACGCCCGCCGCGTCTACGACAAACATCTCCGGCGTACGCACCGCGCCATAAGCATCGGCAACCCGATTGTCTTTGTCTTTCAAAATCG
>JANNUY010000579.1:0-5032 GCA_031414155.1 Acidobacteriota bacterium | reverse complement strand
ATGGCGAACCTTTCTTATCGGCGCAAACAGCGGCTGACGTTGGATGCTGCGCGGCAGGTGGCGAGCCGGTAACGACTTGGTTCATAGGCTGAACACAATGCAGGCGGCATAGAATTATTTTCTGTGCCGCCTATTTGTTTTTCGAAGTTGTGGCGGTTTCGTCTTTACGGCAGTCCAGAAGGATATGAAACAATTTCACTGAAGGGGCTTCTTTTCTACGATGGGAACTTGACCATTCCAGCGGGAAGGAATCGGGGAAGAAAGTTTGTTTTTCAATTCCATCCATTTCGAGGGCTTGCGAATCTGCTTCAATTTTTTCCTGAAGCGTTGCCTGCCAGTGGTCTAAGGTATCTGACTGAACATAACCAACCATTGCTGCTTCAAGCCATTTGCGAGCGTAGCTTCCACTGATAAAACAACCCATTCCTTCCTTACCAACATAACGGGGGGCGGGAGCCTTTGTCCGATGAAGCCGTTTTGCTTCAACGAAAAATTCTGGGCGATGGTATCCAGCAATCACAAAGATTAAATCAGGCTTTTGTCGGTCTTTTCCAACCCGCTCATTTTCACTGCGAGGCACATCGTCATTGACATCAAACCCAAACGATTCACGGGGGTTTTCAGCAAACCATTCTCTAATCCCTCGGCAAATATAATCGGTTATGTCTGGTTCATCATCACGCCCGCTCAAAATTTGCGGTAAGGCTCGTTGATATCCGATTGCAAGCAATTGATGGCAACGCCGCCGAAATGCTGCCCAGGTAGGAGCAGCAAGTTTGGGGGAGATTTTTGAACGAGTCATCTGGCTGGTTCTCCATTGGCTAGTATTTCAGCAATTAAATCATCAGCATCATTCAATGCCTGTGTCTGCGTCCAATCCATTAGCCTTGGTGCCTTAAAAATCTGAATAGCATCGTCCGTGAACAACCGTAGGCATCTGTCAACATAAACCCATTGGCTAAATTCTTCGCTTAATTTATGGCGCAGCGCGCGGAGTTTTTTCCCCTCATTGGCTTGATTCGTTACGTCGCTAACTGTTACGGCGCACTCATCGGGTTGGTCGTCAGAATGCAGGTTTACTTCGCAAACAATTAAATCAGGCGAGGCCAGTATTTCAACACTGACGTGCGCTTCGCCTAACAAAAACCGTTCCAATTCATCCTGGAGAGTTCGACCGTATGATTCAAGTTCTGCCAGTGAGGGGCGTTTGCCAAGTTCTTTTAAAACTGAGCGACCTTTGTCGAGTGGCAATCGAGTATCTCGAAAGTCTTGGATAAGAGAGCGCAAGTCGTTAGGAATATTCAACGCGTCAAAAACAGTTTTGTCGATTAGTAATTGCTTTTTTCGACTCCGATTACCCTCGTAGACTTCAAGCTGAAGGCTGTTTTCTTCCTCAATCAATTGCTGATGGATTGCCGACAGGGTCGCAATTTGCTCAGGAGATAAGTCAGGCGTAGGAATGCCCTTAACGGGGGTTAGTGCGACATGAGGAAAGCCGCTATAAACTCCCCACTCTGGAACTTGAAAGAACACAAAGTAATCAACCAAACTAGAACCAAGATAAACAGCCAATGCTCGTAATAAATTGGTATCGCCTGTTGAGGAGGCGGAAATAGCCATTTGACGATTTGGTACAGCGAAATAATCTTCGCTGTAGGCCAGGAAGTTTTTCCAGGTTGATGAAATCAAGAGGTGTGGCGGTTGATTTACAACCAAACCACCTAGCCCCCCTTTTTTACGAACATAGCGATTCTCCTTTGGAACAGAGGGAAGTGCTTCGCTCGGAATCGAAAAATGAAGACTATCCTTTACGAGTCGGTTGAACATTTTAGTGTCAAACTCGTTCTTAAGCTCATCGCAGTAAACAACTTTCTCCCCACTACTTAGATCTCGTAATTGGACGCCTTCACGAGGCATCCGTTTTCCCCACCCTACCTTTTCACAAAACTCAGTCAATGTGAGCGGGTAGATGCGTCGTATCCAGTCAAGCGCACGCGAATCTCGCATTGTTCCCCATAACGCAAGTTTCCACACTGCCGTATCGCCTGTTACGGCATTAGATTGAGAAACCCATTGCATGTCACTCCCTTGAATCGTCAACGCCCATAACTGGGTTGCACTCCCAGCCACCTCTTGATTGACGGCGAATGGAGCTACGTGAAGGATTGGCAGGCCACCCCGCTCCTCTGTGCCTTTTCTAAACACTAAAGTCGTAGCTGGTTGTTTAGCCCTGCCACCAAATAAATTACTCCTGAGATTGGCGAAGTTTGTTACCCGCGTTACGGAAAACTCCTTGAAGAAATTCTGACGGAAACGCTTCGCCTCCAAGTTAAATAGCGTGGTTGCTTTAAGAAGTAACCCAGCAACGCCATCGTCGGTGAGTAGTCGCCCTGTTTTCAAAGCAAAGGCTTCGCCTACGCTCTTACCAGTGACGTTTTTTTCTTTTTTTATCCATTTTCTAGCGTGGTCTTCGTCCACCGTTTTGGGTTTCAGTTCAGTCCACGGAGGGTTGCCGGCGATAATGTCAAACTTCTTCTCCTCCTTATTTTTATCAAGCATAAGTACTGAATGCTCCAAGGCTGGGTTGAAAAAGTCAGCGCGAAATATTCGTGCGTCTTCGTTTGATGGCACGGTAGGAGTATCTAAGTCCTCAAATAGGCTCGGAAATCTGAAATCTTCGTTAGCATGCAATTCCGGCGGCTCAATATAATTGAGTAGCGTCAGAATGAGACTGAACACAGTTATATTGCATGCATCTCGCTGACGCTCCACGCCGTAAATACTTTCCAGTAAAATTTCACGCAGCCGAGTCGGATCAACAGACTTTGCCTTTGTTCGTCTACGCTCTAACTCTATAAGTCTGCGATAGGCGAGAACTAAAAAAATCCCTGATCCGGCTGAGGCATCTAAGATGCGCATGCCTAGCTGTAGCTCACGAACCGAATTGATTTCAGAAAGCAAATAGTCAGCCAGAATTTCAGGTGTGTAATAAGCCCCATCTGACTTGCCTTTTTGCTGCGCGTGGAGGAACTGTTCGTAAATCGATGAGAGCGTTTCAACCGGAATATGCCTGAAGTCATAGGCCTGAAACTTCAAATGAAGCTGGCGAATGAATCCCGTCTCGTTTGTGTAAATTGCATCTCCAGCAAAAACAGAAGACACAAGCTGAACGTGACTATTAGAGATTTGCTTAAAATCTAAACGAAAAATGTCACCATTAAATCTAGCTTCAAGCACATCTACCAGCTTCTTCAGCCCTACAACCGTAGCGCTTTGTCCGAAGACTTGATCTAAATCAACCTCCCGTTCTTCCAGCCAGTTGTCAGAAAGAATGTTGCGATCACGCAAATAGCGCAGGTAAACATATTTTCCAATTAGAGCATGTGCTGTTTCCAAGTTGTCTAACTTTGGATGGCAATGCTTACTGAGCGCTTGCGCCAATTCGCTGAGATTGGCTAATAACCTTGTGTCAACGCGATATTGCGTATCAAGTCTCTCACGCTGTGCTTGCCAGATTCGCGCGGAGTCAATAGAGGCTGCCGTAAAATCGCTCAAAACTTCCCGCAATTTCGTTTTGCTTTCTGATTTCCCCTTCACAATCGGCGTGGCTTCGTCGTCATAACGAAACCCTGAGTAAACGCGTATTTGATCTGGAAGCCGTACAAGGAGAAACGGCACATTACCCAGGTTCCATATATGTTTGTGCAGCTTTCTAGCGTCTTCCACAGTTGCAGCTTCCGCCGCACAAACAGCCGGTCTGGTAGTTGACGGAGTGTCGTCTGTTCCGCTTGTGTTAAAAACGTAAAACCCTTTTACCTTGTACTTTTGTCCCTGAGTCCGTTCTTTCGCCAAGCGAAACAAGTGAACAGACTCAGGCTCAAAGTCACTTTCTTTTTTTCGGAAATGCGGCGAATCGTTGTAGCCCAACAATTCAAGCAATGTGCGAAGGTCTAGCATGGTTTTTCTTCAAAGCGGGACGCTGTGACGCCTATCTTTGTGTCAAGCTCTTCATCAGACACGAATGCGCGCGCTTAACGATTGCGCTCCACAGCGTATGATGAAGGCTTTAATCAGCCAAAGACGGCGTAATAGTGACTTAATCCAATCCAGCGCGGGTCTTACTGAGTGATAAAAAGCGTTTTCTTTCAAACAATCTGTAACTTGCCGGTATTGTGAAATAAGCGCAGCCCATAATCAATCGCTTGAAGCACATTCTAGGTTCACGTTGAGGAAGCGAACTTCCATCAAGATGAAATCGGGCGAAGGTTCTCAATCGCCACTGGTTCGATCTCCTCTGCCGTCGTAAAGCCAAACACCCGTGAATAAAAATAAAACTCGCCGTCCAGCGCACGCTTGATGTTCGCGGCTTGGCGGAAGCCGTGTTGTTCGCCTTCAAACGCGACGTAAGCAACGGGCAATCCTTTTTGCCGGAGCGCATTGACCATCATTTCGGCCTGATTGGGCGGGACGATTTTGTCTTCGAGGCCTTGAAAGAAAATGACGGGCGCGTTGAGTTGGGCTACGTGATGGATGGGCGAACGCGCGCGGTAAAGTTCGTGGCCCGCGCCGACCAGACTGAAGGTGTAACGCGCTTCGAACTTGTGTGTGTCTTCGTCGAGCGCGATCAGGTCGCTTACGCCGTAATGGCTCGCGCCCGCTTTGAACGCATCGCTGAACGTCAGCGCGCACAGCGTGGTGTACCCTCCCGCGCTGCCGCCCGTGATGGCTAGGCGGTCGTTGTCCGCCAAGCCTTGCGCGACCAAGTGGCGCGCGCCGTTGACGCAATCGCTTACGTCAACGATGCCCCAGTTGCCCTTGAGGCGTTCGCGGTAAGCGCGCCCGAAGCCCGTACTGCCGCCGTAATTCACATCCAGCACCGCCCAGCCGCGACTCGTCCAGTATTGAATTTCCAAATCCAGCGTAGGTGCAGCCATCGCAGTCGGCCCGCCGTGGCTCATCACCAACAGCGGCGGCTTTTCGTCGGCAGGCGCGCTGAAGTCTTTGTTTTTCGGCGGATAGTAAAAGCCGTGCG
>JANNUY010000578.1:0-8037 GCA_031414155.1 Acidobacteriota bacterium | reverse complement strand
CATTGGCATCGAGCAAGTCGCGGCAAAGTTGAAAGATTTCAGGCAGCGCGCATGTAGTACCGCCTTAAGGCGGGATGGTTTAATTTAGCGACATTCCGCCAGAAGGCGGGACTACAAGCGCGCCCACCGGCAGCAGGCTTTCTACGTTATCAATCACGATGATCGTGCGGCGTTCGCGGAGCGCGCGTTCGACGGGTTGGAGCGCTTCTTTCAGCGTGCTGAAATTTGCCACTGACCAGTTCTCGCCTTCGGGCAACAACTGGTGACCGAGCGCGTCCAGCACGCCGCGCGCGTCGGTGTATTGTTCGAGGCTGACCAACGCTGCGCGATCAAAACGATTGGTGCGGGTCAGCCAATGCGCCAACTCGACGGCAATCGTCGTCTTGCCTTCGCCGCCGCGTCCGCGAATGACGACATAGCGATGCAGCCAGTCCTGATTCGCTCCCGCCAGCATTCGTTCGAGTTTGAGCAAGTCGCGGCTGCGGCCTACGAACTCGTGCTGCATCCGTTCTTTCTCAGCCAGCAATTTGCCGAAGCTGCGACGGCGCTGTTTCGTTTGCAGCGCTTTCACTTGCGCGGCGGGCAGTTTGGTAACGAGGCGCAAGTCTTCTTTTTCCTGATACAACACAGGCACGAACCAATCCTGCAAACGCAACGCGCCTGCGCCCATCACCTGCATGCGAAAGCTGTCGCTGTGCAAAGCCTTTTGCCCCGCGAGCATCGCCGAACCGACCCGCGCGCCGCGTGCGAGTTCGCGGTAAAACGCGGCGACAAAACGTCGCGCGGTTTCAACTAACACGCTGTGGGTCATCGCTACGACAGACGTGACGCCTTCGGCCAGCAACGAGGCCGCCACCGAAGTCGTAGGGTCAAGTTCAGATTGCGCGCTCTGACAGGCTTCGAGAAAGACGAGCGGTACGCGATGAGCGCGTATGACTTCAGCCAGTCGCTGCGCGTCAACATTGCTGTGCTTGTCGCTGTCTTGCGGGTCTTCAAAACACAGCGCGCCGAGTCCGACTTTCCTTTCGTAAACACCGTGTCCGTCAAAATGAATCACGTCGAATTGCTGACGCTTGAGCGCGGCTTCGAGCGTGGGAAACGTAGGCGGCGAGAGCAACGTGAGTTCGATCAGCGCGCCGAGTTCTTCGATAGCCGCCACCAGCGGCAACGCGCTGATGCGATGGTCAATGTAGCCCACATCTTCAGGACGCGGACTGACGAGCAATACGCGAATCGGCAGCTTTGATTTGATGGCGTCCTGCTGGTGGCGATTGGGCAAACGACGCCGCACGCGCACCGGATGTTTGCCGTGAAAGAGAAAGCCGCGCCCGTTGTTGAGCAATTCCCACGGCAACGAGAGCAACAGGCTGGCAGCTTCGTTGGCGTTGGCTTTCTCGTCTTTGCTTGCGCCTTCGATAGGTTCACTGTCTACCATCACCGAAAAGCGGCGCTCAGTTTTGTCAGCCGCGTGCAACCACGCCTGCAAGGCTTCCTGCGCGGTTTGGCTGGCTAACGCCGCCGCGAACAAATCCTGTCCCCACGTGGGCAAGCTCGCTTCGATGCGGTCGGCGCGTTCTTTGAATACGCCAAGCGGCCAGCGGAAATATTCTTCCAGATACCAACGCAAATCGTCCGCCTCAATCGGGCCGAGCGGCGCCGTGAAAAAGAAGCGATTGCTTTCGATGTTGCGCGCGCCATCGGCGGGTTCATAGATCAACATCGCCGTAGCCTTCGCGCGCGTCTTGCCGTCAAAGGTTTCGACTTTGGCGTCGCTGAGTTTGAGTACAAGTTCGGCTACGGGAATGGCGGCGGGTTCTTGTGCTGGTTGCGGGTCATCGGGCAGTTGTTCGCCGAGGGCTGCGAGCAGGGCGGGCAAGGCTTCCATCAATCCGCCCGTCAATTTGTCCGCCGTCAATTGCACTTTGACGCCCACGGGTTCTTCGTCAAACCACAGGTTCAACGCAGCGGGTTCGATGCCCGGCAGCATTAGCGGAATGACGCGATAACCTTCAGCCAGTTTTTGCCGTTCGATCTCAAGCGCGTAACTGATCTCTTTGCGTACCCACGGCGAATTCACCGTATTCGGACTGATAACGACAATGGTTTGCCGCGCCTGTTCGATGGCTTGGTTGATAGCGGGCGCGAGTTTGTCTCCGCCACGTAAGTTGCGCGAATCCGCCCAGACAGTGAGCGCGAAACTTTCGAGCAATTGGCGCAGTTGGGCGACAAAGGCGTCGTCTGCGGTGGCGTGCGAAATGAAAATATGTGACACGTAGGATGCTCCTGTGCTTTGCGTGGCTTTTAATTGTCGGCGGCTCTTTGGGGCTTCGTCGTCAGGCCGCTACGGGTTCATTGCCGAGTTACTGCGGGGCAGAGGCTAACACAGGCAAGGGATAGGGTGAACCACTCAGTCGTAGGCAACAAAAAGCAAAGCCGCGCGTAAGAGCGGTAATTTGTTTGCCGAACCACTGAAACTTCTCAGCGCTTTGTGCCACACACGGCTCGTCAGGCTTTGACTAATCAAACACCATTGGCTGAGAGGCAATATAGAAAAACAGAAGAACATTACTTTTCCTCGCTTCGTTCCTAATGATGGACGCAATTCATTCATCTTTCTCCCCAATCCGTTGCGCAGTTTTTTGCCCATGGCGCGTTGGTTCGATGGATGCATCCTTGTCATTAGCCAAATAAAAAATCTCTTTTTGAAACCCGCAGCGTTGTGCTTACGTTGGAGAAGGGGAAGATTTTCAGCATCTTTGTCGTCTAATGTTTAAGGTTGTACTAAATGAATTTTCAAAAGTTCGCTGGCAGTTGCCTGCTCATCGTCATTCTTTCGGCGTCCGTAGGGGCGCAAACTTCAGAAGCCAACGGTTCTAGCAGTGACGGCAGTGACGGAGCGAAGGCGACGGCAGGGAAATCAAATGCAGCGAAACTCTCGCGTCTGGTTCCGCCTGAAAAAGCCGTTCCGATTCATGTGCCACGCTTTGCGACGGCTCCGGTTATTGATGGCAAGTTGGGTGACGCGGCGTGGAAGGCCGCTGCGGTCTTAAAGGATTTTATTCAAACCCGTCCGGGCGAAAACATCGCGCCCTCGGCGCAAACCGAAGTGCGCATTGGTTATGACGAACGCAATCTTTACTTCGCCTTTCGCGCGTGGGACGAAGCGGGCAAGGTGCGCGCCACAGTCGCCAAGCGCGACAATATCTGGGATGACGATTACGTCTGGCTTTCGCTCGATACCTTTAATGACCGGCGTAAGGCGTATGCGCTGGCTTTCAATCCGCTGGGCATTCAGGCCGATGGCATCTTCAGCGAAAGCGGCTCTGGCAACAACGAAGATTACAGCGTAGACCTCGTGATGGAATCGAGAGGCGAAGTGGTGGATGACGGTTACATCATCGAAGTCAAAGTGCCGTTCAAATCGTTCCGCTATGAGATCGGCAAGGGCAAAGTTTGGGGCTTGCACTTGCAACGCAACATCAAACATAAAAACGGTGAACAAGATTCGTGGATGCCGATTGCGCGCGACGTAAACGGCTTTCTCAGACAAGCCGGGCAAATCACCGGCATCGAGAACATCTCGACCGAACACAATCTTGAAATCATTCCGAGCTTGACCGTGTCAGAAAGCGGTCGGCGCGTTTCGGCATTGCCCGCCGGTGTTTCATCGCTGAACGATCAAGGGCGTTTCGTCAATCAGCCGCTGAATTTTGATCCGGGGGTGACGGTGAAATATGGCCTGACGCCAAACATTACGCTTGATTTCACGGCCAACCCCGACTTTGCCCAAGTCGAAGCCGATCAGACCGTCGTCACTGCCAATCAACGCTTTCCGCTGTTTTTTGAAGAGCGCCGCCCCTTCTTTCTCGAAGGCATAGATATTTTTCAGACGCCGCTGCAACCGGTGCATACGCGGACGATTGTTGACCCTGATTACGCGGCGAAAATCAGCGGCAAGCGCGGACGCAATTCGTTCGGCCTGATGCTGGCGGCAGATCGCGCGCCGGGCAATTACAGCGACGACGAACGCAACGATCTGGACAACTTACCGAACATTGCCCGGTTTCTCGATCACAAGGCCTATGTCGGCGTGTTGCGCGTCAAACGTGACGTAGGCCGTCAATCTGAACTCGGCTTGATTGCCACCAGTTACAACTTCATTGAGAAGCACAATCACTTGGGCGGCATTGACGGACGATTCAGCCTTAACCCATCCACCACGTTTTCGTTTCAGGCGTTGGCGACGAATTCGCGCCGTTTCTTTTACAGCCCGGACGAAGACCGCAGCATTTTTCGCACGGGCAATGGTTTCGGTTACACGGCGACCTTTGATCTCACCAAACGGCGCTTCGGCTTTTTCGCCACCAGCGAAGGCCGCACGCGCGATTATCGCGCCGATGTCGGATTCACGCGCCGCACCAATTCAAATTTCAGCGGACTGTTTGCGCGCCTCAGCAACGACCCCAAACGCAGCACGAAAGCGACGTTGCAAACGTGGCGTGTCTTTGGCCGCGCGACGGTGAATTACGATTGGCAAGGCCGCACGCAACAATCGCAAGCGGGTGCGAATCTCTTTATGCAATTCAAACGACAGATTGGTTGGGGCTTCGGCGGCAATCATCGTTACGAGCGCCTGTTTGAAGAAGAGTTCGGGCCGAAGCGTGCGGCGACGCGGCTCGGCGCATTTGCGGGAAGCGATTCGGAACGCAGCGCGGCTGGCTATAGCGCGTTTACGTTTTTCAATGCGCGTCCCAGCAAGAAATATTCCGCCTCGGCGGAATTAGGCATGTCTTCAGGGCAGATGGATTACGACTTTGGCGCAGGCCGACGCTTCCCGCGCGTCAGTCAGGCTGCGTTGCTCGACCCCGACGCCCGGCTTGACCCCGGCCCCGGACGCGAGTTTTCGCTCTTTACCAGTTTGGCTTATCAGCCGACCGACCCGTTGCGATTCTCGCTAAATTACAGCCGCAATCGCCTCACGCGCTTTGACACCGGACGCCTGGCTTACGACGACCAAATCTATTCGTTTCGCACGACCTATCAATTTACGCGCTTCGTCTTTGTGCGCAGCCGCATTGATTACTCGACGTTGGGTTCACGTGTGCGCGGGCAATTTTTATTTGGCTATACGCCGAACCCGGGCACTTCGTTTTATGTGGGCTATAACGACGACATGAATTATCGCGGCTTCAATCGGTTCAATGATCGCTTTGAACCGGGTTTTCAACGCAACGGGCGTACGTTTTTTCTGAAGATGTCTTATCTGATTCGTCGCAGCATCAAATAAGGCCACAATGCCAAAAGCACGCGCCCTCGCGTGCTTTTGGCATTGGAAATCGTCAAGCACGAAGGCAATCCTTCCGGGACATTGGCTCGCTACCTCACGAGCACGCGAGGGTGCGTGCGCACCCAGCGCAAGTGGTTTGGGGCAGCGCGTGCGGATGCGTTACACTACGCGTCGTTATCTTAAGCGCAGCTTTGATGGGCTGCGATCATGAAACAAAGCACGAAACCACAAGGAGCAGTTGTTATGAAACAGTTCAGCAAAATCTTTTTTGCGTTTTTGATCGTGGGCGCTTTGGCGTTCACGGCGGCAGCGCAAGGCGCTAAGAAATCCGCCAATCCGGCAAGTAAAGCCAAAGCCGCGCCGAAAGCGGTGAAATTCATGGGCAAAGGTGATGGCATCACGACCTGCCCCGTGACGGGCGAAGAGATCAGCAGCAAAGATCAGCACGCAGACTTATATGGACGTACGGTCTATTTCTGCTGTGGCGGATGCCTGGCGAAGGCACAAAAGAATCCGGCGATGTATATCAAAAAGACCGAAGAAGCCCAGAAGGCTGCGGTCGCTGGGATGGCGAAATCGGAAGGCCACGGCCACGCTGCCGCAGCACACGACCACGCGGCCATGAGCCACGATGGGAATCAGGCTGCGGCGCAAGACAAAACCGTAGCAACTAAATATATTGGCAAGGGCGACGGCGTTGAAACCTGTCCCGTCACGGGCGAACCGGTTGATAAAAAGCTGACGGGCGAAGCCGACGGGCAGAAGTTCGCGGTGTGCTGCGCGGGTTGCCTTGAGACGGTCAAAGCCAATCCGGCGGCTTATCTGAAAGCGAAGAAATAAGTCGAACGCCAAAACTTTTGTAACACGAATGAAGGCCAGTCTGCACAAGCGGACTGGCTTTCGTGTTCTAGGATGAGAGTATTGTCCTACGTAATAATTCGCACGCCTGTTCACTCAAATCCGAAGCAGTTGAACGCACATTCGCTTGTTGACTCGACCACGATTGGCTCATCGAAAGATCGCAACTTGGTCTAAGGCTGACTCCCTTTTATCACGAAGGGAAACTTCCGCAAGCATCCACTCCCTCATGCGTTAGCCGCATTCAATGCCATCAATTATTTTCCCTGTTTGGCATGGTGAGAACCAGGGCGTAACTGGGATTGTGCGAAAACGACGGCAGAGCAGAAATAGGCAGAACATAAAATAGACCAGAGGCAAAAAGCACTCGGTCAAAAAAAGGTGCAGGCAAAATTGTCTGAGGAGGCAATGGTGATGAAGACAGGCAAACTCGACGCATTGCGCGGGTCGGTGGGATCCGCAATCGCTCCGGTGTTCAATGCGTTTATCAGAAGTTCCGTAGTGC
The DNA here is from genome assembly GCA_031414155.1 of Acidobacteriota bacterium. GTDB lineage: Bacteria > Acidobacteriota > Blastocatellia > RBC074 > RBC074 > JACPYM01. The sequence continues at coordinate 1,387 of JANNUY010000578.1, read as the reverse complement.
GCAAGACCGCCGAACTGATGTTACCCGAAGGCGCAGACTCGCTGGACGGTCACGAAATGATGGTCGTCGGGCGACCATCGGGGCCGTTACAGGATTTGGCTTCGGAGTTAGGAGCAGGGACGGTGGCGACTTGTTCTGCGCCGCCAGAGTTGGTCGGAATGAAGTTGGAAGTAGACGACCCGCTAGCACAAGCCTCGATCAAACGTACAGAGACGACGCAACGCAGTATCAGTATTAAGACGAAAAGCAAAAAACGTGACTCGGCCAAATTCACCAAAGCTGAAACTTATAACTTGCAGGCCGTGGCTTATTACAGCATCGGACGCCACAGCAAGGCGCTCGAATGCGCTGAATATGCGCTGAAGCTGGACAAGGAAAACGGTTCAGCGTGGCAATTGCGCGGCGCGGCATTATTGGGGTTGAAACGCCATGACGATTCGGTCAAAAGTTATAAACGCGCGCTGGTGTTAGAGCCAGACGATTTTGAAGCATGGATTGGTTATGGCCAGGCGTTGATGCAACTTGACCAGCCGCAACGCGCGGCGGCGTGTTTTGCGCGCGCGTTAGAATTGGTTCCGAACTGCTATCCGGCGGCGTTGCAACGTGCTCGCGCGTTGGCGAAAGCGCAACAAGTCGAAGCCGCCAATGATGGCTATGCGCTGGCGCTGCAACTCAATTCTGACGATATAGAAGCGTGGCGCGAGCGCGGCGATTTGCTGTTGCAACTCGGACGCGCGGCGGCGGCGCTTGATTGTTACGAGCGCGTCTTACAGCTCAATCCTTCCGACATCAATATGCTAATGCGGCGCGGCGTTGTGTTGCGTCAATTGGGGCGGGCGGCTGATGCCGTCGCGGCTTATGACCAAGCCCTGAAAATTGCACCGCACCAACCGGCGCTCTGGTTTAACAAAGCCATTGCGCTCGAATCGCTGGGGCGCGAGGCTGAAGCGATTCGAGCCTATAAAACCGTACTCAAACACAACCCCGACGACGATGCCGCCTGGACAGCACTTGGCAATATCTATTTGCGCAGCTTCATCGAATCGCTCAATCACAACGATATGCCCAACGCCCGCACCAACTGGCAAGAGGCCATGCAATGCGGACGGCGCGGCAAGTCAGAAGACTGGCACAAAGAGGAATTGCAATATCTGCAATCGGCGGCCTCGCTCGGTCATCACAAACTGGTGAAAGAATTAATCGCGCGCAATCAGGGCAATGAATTGCTCGGCCCGTTGGCTTCAGCAGTAGAGTTTTTGATAACGAAGGATCAAGAGAAAGTGACTTCGCTGCCGACGCATATTCGCCGTCAGGTCGAGGGGCTGATTCGGTTGCTGCGGCCCTTACCGGCATAAGCAAAAGGGGCAGTACGGTAAACGGAACGGGG
>JANNUY010000577.1:0-10514 GCA_031414155.1 Acidobacteriota bacterium | reverse complement strand
GAGATAAGGTTTGCCTTGCACGTCGCCGATTTTGATCCAGGCTTGCGCGAGTTCGAGTTGCAACGAATCGTCTCCGTTGGCGTCTTGCGCTAATCGCGTCAGATAGCCTTTGGCATCGTTGACCATTTGCTGGCGCAAGGCAGTCGAACCTTGCAACTTGGCGAGTTCGTCGTGGTAATCAAAAACGAACTTGTTCGCCAGTTGACGCACGTCATCAAAGCGGCGTTGCGCGAGTGCGCGTTCGCGTTCGGCAATGCGCGCCTGCCGCCAGGTGAGCGCGAGTCCGCCGGTTAGACTCAGCGCCACCGCCAGTGACGCTGCCGACAGCGCGCGATGGCGTTTGACGAACTTGCTCGCGCGATAGCCGAACGTGTCAGGCCGTGCGTTGACAGGCAAGCCCTGCTGATAACGCCGCAGGTCTTCGCTGAACTGTTCGACCGAAGCGTAACGCCGCGTCGCTTCCTTACGCAGCGCCATCATCACTATGTAATCAAGCTCTATGTCAATTGGTTGGCCTTGTCCGGTTCGCAGAGCGCGCACACTGGGGCGCAACGGTTCGGTCTCACAAATCTCTTTGGTCAGGGCTTGCGTCTCTTCGGGTTTAGTTTGGTAGGGTGAAACCTCAGTGAGCAATTCGTAAAGGATCACGCCCAACGCATAAACATCGCTCGCCGTCGTCAATCGCGCGCCGCGCAACTGTTCAGGGCTGGCATAAGCAGGCGTCAACATTACGGCTTGCGTCACGGTGGCAACGGTTGCGTTATCTGCCGAAAGCACTTTGGCAATGCCGAAATCAAGCAGCTTTGCCGTGCCCGCTTTTCCGTTTTGCGAGGGGGTGACGAGAATGTTCGACGGTTTCAAATCGCGGTGAATCACCAATTGCTGATGCGCGTATTGCACTGCCGCGCATACCTGTTGAAACAGCCGCAAGCGTTCAGCCACGGGCAACGAATGCGTGTTGGCGAACTCATCCAGCGCGACGCCTTCTATGTATTCCATCACGTAAAAAGGCCGTCCGTCCGCCGTCTGTCCGCCGTCGAGCAAGCGTGCGATATTTGGATGATTGAGTTGCGCGAGTATCTGGCGTTCGGCAATGAAACGACGCAGCACTTCATCACTATCCATGCCGCGCTTGATGACCTTGAGGGCTACGCGCTGTTCAAAACCGGCGGCGGCACGTTCAGCCAGATAAACCGTACCCATTCCGCCGCGTCCCAATTCGCGCACGATGCGATAAGCGCCCACGCTTTCGCCTTCGCTGAACTGTTCGCGCGCAAATTGATCAATGGGAGAGGTTTCTAAAAAGGCCTCTGCTTTGGCATCGGCAGCCAGCAGCTTTTCGACTTCGGCACGCAGGGTTTCATCGTTGCCGCAGGCTTCGGCCAGCCACGGCGTGCGCGCGAAGCTCGGCAATTCGGCGGCTTCGGCAAACAAAGATTTGATGAGCGCCCAGCGGTCAGGCGCGGTCACAGTATTCATGCAAGATTTGTTTCGTCATCAAAAGGCGGAGGTATTTTCCATTTGCGATTTGATATTTATCAGTTGTCATTGCTCGCACCGCTAATTGTCATCTGGCAAAGCTCATTGAGTTTTGAACGGTCACGTCGAGGCAATGGCAAATATAAAATCGCAAATGAAAATGGAAAATGAAACTCCGTGCGACAATGTTATTCTAGGCCGTGCGCTGCTTGGCGGCAATTGCCCAGTCCCGCTTTTGTGTGTTCCCGCTGTTTGCTATTCACACTTTCGTCGCGGACTATGCCGCCTTGCTTATTTACCCGCAATTATTTGGAGTTTGTATGAAAAAAACTGACATCATCAAGGCTTGGGGACGCATTCTCACAGGCAATTATCCGTCGCTTTCTATCGAAATCACCCGCGAATGTCCGCTGCGTTGCCCGGGCTGTTACGCTTATGAACCGGAACACCTCGGCGAAGCCGGGCCGTTGCGTTCGCTGGCTGATTTCAAAGGTGAAGAACTGATCGAAGGCGTACTCGCGCTCGTGCGCAAGCATCGCCCGTTGCACGTTTCGCTCGTCGGCGGCGAACCGCTCGTGCGCTTTCGTGAGTTGAATGTGTTGCTGCCTAAACTGAGCGAGATGGGCATTGGCGTGCAGCTTGTGACGAGCGCGGTCAGGCAGATTCCGCCGGAATGGGCGGCGATTGAGGGCTTGCATCTGGCGGTTTCGATTGACGGCTTGCAACCCGACCACGACTTGCGCCGCAAGCCTGCGACTTATGACAAGATTCTCGAAAACATCAAAGGCCAAAACGTCACCGTGCATTGCACGATTACGCGGCAACAGGTGGGCAAGCTCAATTACTTCCGCGATTTTCTCGCTTTCTGGACGCCGCGCGATGAAGTCAAAAAAGTCTGGTTCAGCATCTTCACGCCGCAAATTGGCGCTGCGCCCGAAGAGTTGCTCACGCCCGCCGAACGCGCGCACGTTTTGCACGAACTCGCCGCCTTGCGCGCCGATTTCCCTAAACTCGAATTGCCACAATCCGTCATCAACGGCTACGCCAATCCGCCGCAATCGCCTGACGAATGCATCTTCTCGCGCACGACGGTGAATTACACCGCCGACCTCAAAAGCAAAATCGCGCCGTGCCAGTTCGGTGGCACGCCCGACTGTTCGCAATGCGGCTGTTTTGCTTCGGCGGGCTTGGCAGCGATTGGCAAACACAAGCTGTTTGGCTTCGTACCCGTCGGCTCAATCTTTTTCGCTTCGTCGGCGATTGGCAGGAAGAGCGCGGCGTTGTTTCAGCAACAAGAGCAAGCGTAAACTTTGTGTTGCTGCTGCGATTTATTGACGAGGAATGAAAAAATGATGAAACAAGAATTTTCAGCTAGTGTTTGGCAAGAGGATGACTGGTATATCGCCCAATGCCTTGAGGTTGATGTGGCAAGCCAGGGTGAGACCGAACAGGAAGCCCTGGCGAATTTACGCGAAGCGCTGGAGCTATATTTTGAAGCCCCGCTTGCCACGAGCTTGCCCGTGATTCGTAAAGTAGAAGTTTACGCCCATGCCGCTTAACCCGTTGCCTTACCGTGAAGTGAAACGCCGCTTGGAAGCGGTGGGTTTCGTGGAACACAGCCAGAAAGGGAGCCACGTCAAATTCATTTGTAATGATGATGACGGACGGCGCACGGTTATCGTGCCACACCACACTGAGATTAAAGTCGGTACTTTGCGCAGCATTCTTCGGCAAGCCGGACTTAGCCCCGAAGAGTTTGATGAGCTTTAGGCTGGTTTGGTCTTTCCGCCCAACTTTTTCTACACTGTAGCCTCGTTCCACCAATCACATTGTCATCACTTTTCAAGGAGATCGCATGCTTCGGATTCGTTTGCTCGCCGGTTTACTCGCTGGATTGCTCATCGCGCTGTGTCTGTCAGTTTCGGCACAAGATAAGTTGCTCACGCTGGATGATTTGTATGGTGCAAACCGCGTCAATCTCGGCGGCGGGCCGCCGCAGGGCGCGCAATGGCTGGACGCGCAAAATTATTTGCAGCGCAAGTTCGATCCGACAACGCGCAGCTTGCAAGTGCTGAAGGTCAATGCGCTGACGGGGGCGGGCGCGTCGCTTTACGAGACGGCGAAAGCTGCCGCCGCGTTTGCCAAGCTGCCAGGACTCACTGCGCAAGACGCGCAACAACTTGCACAAGCCGTCGCCAGTCGTCGCAACGGCGCAAACACGGCAGGCATTGCCAATTTTGCGAACGATCTCTTTTATTATGAGTTCGGCAGCGACACGGCTACGCGGCTGACGAATACGGCGGAGGAAGAAGTGGGCGAAGATTTCAGCCCCGATGGGCGCATGGTGAGTTTCGTGCGCAGCTTCAACTTGTATGTCGCCGATGTCGCGCGCAACAAGGAATGGCAATTGACGAGCGACGGCACGGCGCGGCTTTTTAACGGACGCCTTGATTGGGTTTATCAGGAAGAGCTTTATGGACGCGGCAGTTTCGGTGCTTATTGGTGGAGCCCTGATTCGACCAAGATCGTTTATTTGCAACTCGACGAATCGCCCGTCAAAGACTTCACCGTCGTAGACCACATCCCCAACCAGCAAAATCTCGAAACTTATGATTACCCGAAATCGGGCATGCCTAATCCGACCGTGCGCCTCGGCGTCCTCAATGCCGCAGGCGGCGCAACGACGTGGGTTGATACGTTTAAGTATCAACCCAGTGAACCGCTGATTCCGCGCGTCGGCTGGAAGCCCGACAGCAGCCGCGTTGTCTTTCACATCAGCAACCGCGAGCAAACGTGGATGGATGTGAATCTGGCTGATCCGAAATCGGGCGCAGTGCAAACGCTCTTCCGCGAACAAACCAAAGCCTGGGTCGAAGCCGACAACCTGAATCCGCCGCGTTGGCTGAAAGACGGTACGTTCCTTTTCTTGAGCGAACGCACGGGCTGGAAGCACATTTATCATTACGCAGCGGACGGCAAGCTGTTGCATACGGTCACGTCGGGCAAGTGGGAAGCGCGCACGTTGCACGGTGAAGCTGATGGCACGGTTTATTTTTCCGGTACGGAGCGCAGCCACATCGGCAGCGACGTATACAAAATCAAACTCGACGGCACGGGCTTGATAAGATTGAGCGAGCAAGCCGGTTCGCATGCGGCGAGCTTCGACCCGACATTCAAGCATTACGTTGATTCGTGGAGCGATGCATGGACGCCAACGCAAGTGCGGCTGCATGCGGCGGACGGCAAAGTCGTGCGCGTGATTGACGAAAACAAAGTCGCGGCCTTGTCGCAATACAAGTTGAGCAAGCCCGAACTGCTCACGGTCAAGACGCGCGACGGTTTTGAAATGGAAGCCATGATTTTGAAACCAACTGACTTCGACGCACGAAAGAAGTATCCAGTGTTCATTCACACTTACGGCGGGCCGCACGCGCCGCAGGTGCGCAATGCTTTCGGCTCAGGCATGGGCAATGGCTGGCATCAGTTATTGGCGCAGAAAGGTTACATCGTGTGGATTTGCGACAACCGTTCGGCGAGCGGCAAGGGCGCTGAATCCGCCTGGGCGGCCTATCGCAACCTGGGCGAAACCGAATTGCGCGACATCGAAGACGGCATCACTTATTTGAAGTCACAACCTTACGTTGATGGCGCGCGCATCGGCATCAACGGGTGGAGCTACGGCGGTTATATGACGGCTTACGCGCTGACCCATTCGACCAGCTTCAAGATTGGCGTATGCGGCGCGCCAGTCACCGACTGGCATCTTTACGACACGATTTACACCGAACGTTATATGGCGACGCCGCAAAACAACGGCGAAGGTTATGAGAAAAGTTCGGTCAGCAAGGCTGCGAAAAACTTGTCGGGCAAGCTGCTGCTGATTCACGGCACGATTGATGACAACGTACACATGCAAAACTCGATTCAGTTCATTTACGAATTGCAGAAAGCAGGGAAGCAATTTGAACTGATGCTCTATCCCAAGTCGCGCCACGGCGTCGCCGATCCGCGCCAGGTGAGGCACATGCGCGAGAAGATGCTGGATTTCATTTTGGCGAATTTGTAAACGGGTACGCGGGCGTCCCGCCCGCTGATGGAGAAAGCGGGCGGGACGCAGTAGATGGAGAAAGCGGGCGGGACGCCCGCGTACCTAATGACGGAGAAGGAATGATTCGATTGAATAACGTGTCGCGCGTTTATGGCGACGGCAAGGTGGCGGCGCTGCAAACCGTGAGCTTCCACATTGCGCGCGGCGAGCGTGTAGCCGTGATGGGGCCTTCGGGTTCGGGCAAGTCTACGATGTTGAATTTGATCTGCGGCTTGGACGATCCCTCAAGCGGTGAAGTCTTGATTGACGGAACCGACATCGCCGCGCTGGATGACGACCGGCGCACGCGCTTGCGGCGCGAAAAGGTCGGCATGATTTTTCAGACGTTTAATTTGCTGGCGACGCTCACCGCCGTCGAAAACGTATCGCTGCCGCTGCGTTTGCAAAGCATTGCCAAACGCGAAGCCGAAGCACTCGGCTTAAAAATGCTTCAGCGCGTAGGTCTCGGTGAACGTGCCAGCCATCGTCCCGATCAGTTGTCGGGCGGCGAACGCCAGCGCGTCGCCATTGCGCGCGCGTTGATTTTTGAGCCGCCTGTGCTGTTGGCCGACGAACCCACCGGCAACCTCGACAGCAAAACCGGCGAAGAGATTCTCAGCCTGCTCGACGACTTGCACCGCGAATTCAACGCTACGATTTTGATGGTGACGCACAACGAAGAAGCCGCGTTGCATTGCGACCGCATCCTGCGGTTGCGCGATGGACATATCGTCAAAGAAGAACGGCGGAAAGCGCCTGTGCGCGAACCCGAACGAATGACGCATCAATAATCACTCTCTAAAAACTACCCGCTAAATTCATGAGCAATCTCAACGAATACGTCGAAGCGATGAAACGCGATTGGAATGCGCGCGCGCAAGAAGACGCCAAGTGGTTCATCAATCTTTGCAAGCGCGATCAAACCGAAGCAGAGTTTGATAACTCGTGTTTAGAAGACGTTCACAACAACATCGTGCTGGCGTTGCCTGTGCTGGCCTGGGGACGCGATCCGCGCCAGTTGCGGCTGCTGGAAATCGGCTGCGGCATTGGCCGCATGTCGCGCCAACTGGCAGGTATTTTTGGTGAGGTGCATGGCGTAGACGTGGCGGGCGAAATGATTTTGCAAGCCCGCGAACGCTTGCAGCATTTGCCCAACGCGCACTTTCACGAAACCAGCGGTGTCAATTTCACGGCGTTTCCTGACAATCACTTCGACGTGATTTTTTCGGCTTACGTCTTTCAGCACATTCCGGCTAAAGCGGCGATTGTCTCGAACCTGCGCGATGCGTTTCGCGTGCTGGCTCCGGGTGGCATCTTCAAATTCGTCGTGTCAGGCGTGAGCAATGCGGAATACGACGCGCTGCCCAAAGATACGTGGACGGGTGCGGCGTTGACTGAAGAGGAAGTTCGCTTACTCGCAGTTGAACTGGGTGCGCAAGTCATCAGCGTGTCGGGGCAAGGCACGCAGTATTGTTGGACGCTGTTCAGAAAACCTGATGGCGAGACTGTGCCTTCTTCTGCCCCTTGTCGTTTGCTGGCGGCTGGTCGAGCCGATGACATAACGAACCAAGACATTCCTTCGCGCGGAGAAGCAGCGATGTTGAGTTTGCGCGTAACGGGGTTGGCGGCTGACGAACTGGATTGCTATCGGTTAAATGTCGAATGGGCGAACGGCCTTGCGTCGCCGCTTTGTTATGCCGCGCCGCCTTTAGTGATGGGCACGCAACACGCGGAAGCGATTTACCAATTGAATGCTCGCGTGCCCGCTGGCGTAACGACCGGCGAGATCGCGGTGCGCTTGCGGTTGCCGGATGAGCGAACGTCTGATGCGACACAGATCAATGTAATTGACACGCCGCCGCCGCCGCCGGTGATTACGCAATATAGCAATGGGCACGATGGTGGCGTAGACATTTATGCCAGCGGCTCCAAGTCAGAGGTGCGCGTGTTTGCTTACGGATTTGAAGAAGGCGCGACGATTGAAGAAACCCGCATGCACATCGGCGAACTCGCGCTTGTGCCTTCAGAGATAAAATTTTTGGCCGTGAACGGAGCGTGGCAAATCACTGCGGCATTGCCGCCTGGCACGCCCGCGCAAGCCACGGCGATCAGCGTCAGCTATCAAGGCCGCCGTTCTGTCGAAGTGCCCTTAACCATCAAATAGCTTCTTTATGTTTTCGATGCTCGCACATATCACGTGGCAACAGTGGCGGCTGCACAAGCTGCGCACCTTGCTCACTGTCGTCGGCATTGCGCTCGGCGTAGCGGTTTTTTTCGCCGTACGTACCGCCAACGTCACGTTGTTGAATTCGCTGACGACGACGATTGAAAAGCTGGCGGGCAAGGCTACGTTGCAAATCGTAGGCGGCGAAACCGGTTTTCCCGAATCAGTGTGGGACGTGGTGCGCGATACGCCGGGCGTGAAAGTCGCCGAGCCGGTGGTCGAAGTCATCGCCAACACTGATTACGACGATGCCTCTACGTTAATGGTCGTCGGCGTAGACATGGTGGGCGACCGTGAGTTGCGCGAATATCAGTTTGACGAATCCAGCACGCAAATGAGCGATCCGTTAGTGGCTTTGTCACAGCCCGATTCGATTCTGATTGCGCGCGCGTTCGCCGACAAAAACAATTTGAAAGAAGGTGACAAGCTGCCGCTTTACACTTCGCAAGGTCGCCGCGAATTCATCGTGCGCGGCATCTTTCAAGCGAAAGGCGTGGGTGAAGTTTTCGGCGGACAAATCGCCGTGATGGATGTTTTCAACGCGCAGTTTGTTTTCGGTCGCGGCAAAAATTTCGACCGCATTGATCTGATGAATGAGCCAGACGTGACCGTCGAGGAGTTGCGCGAAAGGCTAAAACAACGCTTGCCGTCAGGCGTAACGATTGAAAAGCCCAGCGCGCGCGGCGAACAACTTGAAAGCACAATCTCAGCCATGAGCATCGGCATGACGATTACCAGTTTCATCGCTTTGCTGGTCGGCATTTTTATCATCTTTAACACGTTCAGCATTGCGGTGAATCAACGCTGGAAAGAGATCGGCGTCTTGCGAGCTGTGGGCGTCGAACGTTTCAACATCCGCCGCATGTTTTTAGGCGAAGCCGCCGTGATGGGCTTGCTCGGCTCGGCGCTCGGCGTTGCCGGAGGGTTCGCGCTCGCCATCGTCGTCGAAAAAATTATGAGTACGATTGCCGATAAACTTTTCGGCCTCGTCTCAACCGAACAGCCGCCCGTGTTTCGGTGGGATTACGCTTTGCTCGCGTTTGGGTTGGGTGCGTTGGCGTCAGTCATCGCGGCGTGGCTTCCGGCGTATGCGGCTTCGCAACTCAATCCTATCGCTGCATTGCACAACCTTGAAGCGCGCGGACGCGAAGACGTACTAAGTAATGCGCGCCTGATTTTTGGCCTCGCGTTAATCGCCGTCGGCATGGCTCTAATTCATTTCATGCCGCTCAAGGTCGGATTGTTTTTTCAGTTCGGATACTCCGTGTTGTTGATTGCGGGAATGACGATCATCTTGCCGCGTTTGTCAGTCTGGACGGCGCGCGCCTTGCGTCCGCTGATGGACACGGTGTTCGGGCAGGAAGGCGTGCTGGCAGTAGACGCGATGATTCAAGCCCCGCGCCGCACTTCGGCGACGGTGGGGGCGCTGATGATTGGATTGATGTTCGTCTTTGCGACGAGTGCTTACGTGTTGAGTTATAAAAACGTCGTTGATCGCTGGATGACCAATTCGATCAATGCCGACTTGTTCGTAACGGCGACGCCCGACGGTGCGCGCTCTAAGACGTGGCATTTCAGCGAAGCCTTGAGCCAAAAGATTTTGGCAATGGATGGCGTCAACCGCATCGAGAACGTGCGCTTCCTGTTCATTCCATACGCCGACGATCAATGCGCCTTGCTGGCGCTTGAACTCGACGGATGGTTTGCGCGCGCGGCAGATTCGTTGCTCGAAGGCGCAGACCCCGAAGTCGCGCGTCGGCAACTGGTCAAAGAAGAAGGCTTGATGGTCTCGAAAAATTTCGCGGCGCGTTACGGCTTGAAAGTTGGTGACGAGCTAACGCTGCCTGCGCCGACGGCTCCTTTCACCCGCCGCATCGCCGCGCTGGTCGAAGATTACACCTCAGAAAAAGGCGCGGTGTTTATCGAACGCGACGTTTATAAAAAGTATTGGGGCGATGCCGCGATTGACATCATGGACATCAACCTCAAGCCCGGTTATGACCGCAACGAATTCAAAGGGCGGCTGCAAAAAGCCTTGAAAGGCGAACAGCGCGCCTTTATTTATACGCGGCAGGAATGGCGCGATTTCATCATGAAATTGCTCGACGTGTTCTTTGCGATGACGAACATGCAAATCCTGATTTCAGTTTTCACGGCGACGATTGGCATTATCAATACGTTGATTATCTCGACCTCAGAGCGCCAGCGCGAACTAGGCATGCTGCGCGCCATTGGTGCCGAACGCGGCCAGATTCGCAAAATGATTTTGCTCGAAGCCGTCGCCATCGCCCTGATCGGTTTATTCACGGGCGTCATCGCAGGCGCGTTCAACACTTATTTTTTAGTGCGGGTAGCCTCGGTAATGATGGGCGGGTTTACCGTGCCGTTTGCGATGCCCTGGCAATGGATTGCCTGGGCGCTGCCTTGCTCCATCGTGATTGCGATTGGCGCAGCGTGGTGGCCTGCGCGCAAGGCCTATCATCTGAAAGTAGTCGAAGCGATTGGGTATGAATAAACGCCTGGGAGCGCCCGCATCCTTGCGGGCTGTAAAAAAAGCCGCGCAGCATCCTTTTCCTCTGCGGGTTTTGCGCACGACGATTTTATTCGGATCGCTTTGCGGCTTCTTTTATAGCCCGCTGGGAAGCGGGCGCTCCCAGGTTTTAAGCGGCGCGCAGCTTTAACAAACCTATTGCGCCTCCTGTCACGGCCAAACCGGCGAAGGCA
>JANNUY010000576.1:0-5382 GCA_031414155.1 Acidobacteriota bacterium | reverse complement strand
GTCAGCGGCAAAGCGATTCGCACCAGCGTCAGCCGTGGTGATCTTGATCCCCGCGATCTGACCAAGCGTTGGTGGAACACCGACTTCTTCACGATTCCCGGTACGTTTGAACTCGGCAATGCGCCGCTCTATATCAACGAGTTGCGTGACCCGAACACTTATAACGACAACATGGGATTCATCAAACGCACCCGCATCACCGAAAAAATCAATTTCGAGTTGCGCGGCGAGTTCTTCAACATCTTCAACCGCACGAACTTCGGAATCGGTGGCACGCCGATTCGCCCGAACGTGGTAGACACCGCTGCCACCGGACGTTTCGGTGTCACGGGCGGCCCGCGCTCCGGCTCACGCACCGGACAGCTTGCGGCGAAGATCAACTTCTAACCCATTCTCTTTGAGGGGATTGTTTCAAAGGGCGGGCATCAGCAACGATGTCCGCCCTTTTTTCTTTTACGCACTGCTGGTTTCGTGCTTCCCTAATCTCTAGCTCGCAAATTACAATCAAGCCATGTTCACGGGACAACCGCTGACAATTACGCATCTCACTTACGCAAACGGAACCGAGCCTTTCACCGATTGGTTCGTGAATCTGCGTGACGAACGAGCGCAAGCCCGCATCGCCATTCGCATCGCACGACTCGAAGATGGCAATCCCGGTGATTACAAACCCGTGTAGGAAGGCGTTTATGAATTGCGGATTGATTACGGGCCAGGCTATCGCGTGTATCTGGCTTTCACGCAAACCCAAGTCGTTCTGTTGTTGGGCGGCGGCATAAAAAGAACGCAAAAGGCTGATATTAAACAAGCCCTGACCGACTGGCGCATTTATCAGAAAGGAAGCACAACATGAGCATGGCCTCGAAACCCTGGAACGATTTTCTGGCGACACAACTCGCGCAATCAGAAGCATTCGCTGTTGAATATCTGAACGCGGCGCTCGAAGAGGACGATCCGATCTTCCTGCTTAAAGCGTTGCGGCAGGTGGCTGAAGCGCGTGGCGGCGTCGGCGAACTTGCCCAAAAGACTGGTCTCAAGCGCGCCAGCCTGGCGCGCATGCTGTCAGCCCACGGCAACCCGACCATTCTGAGCTTGCACGAAATTCTCGACGCGCTCGGTTTGCAAATGCAATTCACGCTCAAGCGTGCCGCATAAAAGATTGTCATGGCAACACCGCAAGCAAAACTTTTTATCTCGCCCGCAGACTATCTGGCTTTCGAGCGGCAATCGGACGAGCGGCACGAATACGACAACGGGCGCATCTCTGCGATGGCGGGCGAAAGCCTGAGTCACAGCCGCATCAATGTGAACGTGGCGGGCGAGTTTCACGCGCGACTCAAAGGCAAACGCTGCGAAGCGCTTTCGCCCAATATGAAAGTCGCCGTCACGGGGTCGAGATATTTTTACCCTGATCTTTCAGTCGTATGCGACGAGCCGCTCTTTCACGATGACCAACGCGACGTGCTGCTCAATCCGTCCGTCATTATCGAAGTGCTTTCGCCTTCGACAGAAAAACGCGACTTGAACGAGAAGCAGTTGTATTACCTGCAAATTCCTTCGCTGACTGATTACATCGTGATAGCGCAAGATCGTCCGCTGGTGCGGCATTACACGCGGCACGACGACGGGCAATGGCTTTTCAACGTCATCAACGACTTGACGCAAAGCCTGACGATCAAGTCGCTCGCTTGCACGTTGTCGCTCGCGGATATTTACGACCGTATCGAATTTGCACCGGAAGCAGAAGCAGAACCTTCGAACTCACCTTAAACCCATCATGTTGTTCGGTTTGAAAATTTACTTGTCTTCGCTGATGATTCGCGCAGCTTTGCTGGGATAAAAACCAACTACCAATCAGTAAAACAACTCAACTCTATCGTTTCAGTATACGAGCCGAAGGCAATGTACCTTCGGCTCAGTTGGTCAATTCGTAGTGTCGTTGAGTTGCTCCCCTGTGTGACCCAAATGTTTCGACGAACTTTTGTTGCTTCGCTTGCGGCTGCGTTGCCACTTATGCCTAAGGCTGCCGTGGCACAGGCTGCAACCGTCAAGCTCGGTTGCCAAACCAATGCGTGGCGCATTGACCCGGCGAATTTCGACAGCCTGTTGAGCGTGCTGACCAAATTGAAAGAGTTGGGTTACGCCGGATTTGAGACGGGCTATCGCAACATCGAAACCCAATTCGCCAACGCGCCTGCTGCGCGCAAGCTCATCGAACAATCCGGCTTGACGTTTTTCGGCACCCATATCTTTTTGGAAAAATACGACCCGCTCACCAACATCGCGCCGCTTTCGCTAATTCAACGCGTAGCTTTTGGCGCGGCTCCGTTGGGCGCACAGCGTGTGATCGTCAGCGGCGCTCCGGTCGTGAAAGACGGCAAGCTCAACCAAGACTCCCAAACTGCAATGATGCGCAAAGCCGAAGGGCTGAATTTCGCCGCGCGCTATTGCAAGACCAAAGGCTTGCGGCTGGCTTATCACAATCACGGCCCCGAATTCGCCAACGGCGGAATTGAGATCGAAGCGCTTATTCAAAACACTGACCCGACGCTCGTTGACTTCCTGCCCGATTGCGGTTGGGCTTTTCACGCGGGCGCAAACGTTCCGGCGTTTTTCGCCAAACATCAACGTCGCTTGATCGGCTTGCACGTCCGCGATTTCAAAAACGGCGAGCAGGTGATTTTAGGACAAGGCGATTTCCCGCTCGCGGCATTGGCGGCAGAAATTCAAAAAGCGAATTGGACGGGTTGGGTACTCAACGAAGAAGAACGACTGAGCGGCGAGAAGCTCGGCGAAACTGTCGTCGCCCCTGCGGGCGCAGCGTTGCGAAAGGCTTTGGGCACATGAAACGAAGAACATTTCTACAAGGCGTGACAGCTTCGGCATTCACTGCGGCTTCGTATGCGCGTGTGCGCGGCGCGAATGACCGCTTAGGCATGGCGCTTGTCGGCAGCGGACGGCGCGGGCGCGAGGTGATGGGCGCTTTCTTGGAAACCAATCGCGCCGAGTTGCGTTGCTTGTGCGATGTTTACGATGTGCAACGCGGACGCGCCAAAGAAGCATTCAAGCTCGCTCCGCCGGAACTCGTCGCGCTTGAAGAAACGCTGCAACGCAAAGACATTGACGCCGTGTTGATCGGCACGCCCGATCATTTGCACTTGGCGCATGCGACCGCAACGCTCAAGGCGGGCAAGCACGTTTATCTCGAAAAGCCTTCGTCGCATAAATTCGAAGAAGGCGCGAAGCTCATCGCCGCCGTCAAAGCCAGCGGCAAGGTTTGCCAAACGGGTACGCAACAACGCAGCGGCGCGCATTACCAAAAGGCGAAAGCAGAGTTCTTCGACAAGGGCAAGTTGGGGCAAGTGATTTTTGCGCGCGCCATTTGGCACGATTTCCCGTGGCAGCGCCGCAAGATTGCTCCGCAACCGCGACCGGCAGGTTTAGATTGGGAACGTTTTCTGGGCGATGCGCCGAAAGTTGCATACGACTGGATTCGTTATGACTCGTGGCGTTACTTTCCCGATTACGGCGGAGGCTTGCTCGCCGATATCCTCACGCATTGGGCCGACGTGGCGCAGTGGATGATGAATGAGACGCGCCCGCTGAACGCAGTGGCGACGGGCGGCATTTATCAGTTGAGCGATGGGCGGGTGAATTACGATACGGTCAACGCAGTGCTGCAATACAAAAACTGGAATCTCACTTTTGAATCAAGCGTGCTGCCGATTCGCAACGAAAGGCCGGGCGTGTTGTTTCAAGGCACGGAAGGTACGCTTGAGATTACGCGCGCTGATTATGTGTTCACGCCTTACAAAGGCGAGCCGACGGTCGTCAAAGCCGAAGGCAATTTAGAAGTCGCGCACGCCAATAACTTTCTCGACGCGGTTAAGAACGGTACGAAACCCAGCGCCGGCATTGAGACCGGCATTGCGGCGTGCAATCCGGTGCATCTGGCGAAGGCCGCTTATTGGCATAAAAAGCGAATGCGCTTTGACGATACGGGTACGAAATTATTGAGCGATTGAATTTATGCAGTTCATCAATCCTAAAACCGATTTTGCCTTCAAGAAGATTTTCGGCTCTGACCAGAGCAAGGCGATTCTGATAAGTTTTCTGAACGCACTGCTCTATCACGAACAACCGACCATCGAAGACCTTGAGATACTCAATCCTTACCTCGCGCCGAAGATCGCAGGGATGAAAGATACTTACGTGGACGTGCGCGCCCGCTTGCGCGGCGGACGCAACGTGATTATCGAAATGCAAGTGTTGAACGTCGAAGGCTTTGAGAAACGCATTCTTTACAACGCGGCCAAAGCCTATTCAGACCAGCTTCAGACATCAGATGATTATCCGATCTTGAATCCAGTGGTCGCGCTGACCATCACCGATTTTGTGATGTTTCCTGAACACAGCGAAGTGCAATCGGCTTACGTGCTGAAAGAGAAAGAGCGGCTGACTGACTATCGTGGAGGCGATCTGGAATTGGTTTTCGTCGAGTTGCCGAAATTCACCAAATCGCTGGCAGAGTTAGTTGGGGTGAAAGAAAAGTGGCTCTACTTTTTGCGAAAAGCCCCGAGTCTGGAACTGGCTCCGCAATCAATGACTGAAGTGCCTGAGATCAATCAGGCTTTCGACATTGCGAACCGCGCGAACTTGAGTGCGGAAGAGGCTGAAACGCAAGAGAACAAGCTGAAGTTCATCCGCGACCAGCGCGGCTCAATCAATCTGGCGGAAAAGAAAGGCCGTGAAGACATGGCACTTGAAATTGCGCGCCGTGCGCCCGCCGAAATGAGCGATCAAGTGGTCGCTGATTTGACTGGCCTGTCACTGAAAGTTGTATCCGAGTTACGAACCAAATCTTGAGCGGCGGCTTGTATGCCCCGCGTTTTGTTAGACATCAATCAACCACATCCACTTAGGAGGACTATCAATGCGAAAAGCAGCAGTCTTACTTTCACTGGCTTTACTGATGGGATTGTCGGTGACGGCGGCGTATAGCCAAGCCGTTTACGGCAACATCGTCGGCGCGGTCACCGATCCGTCAGGCGCGGCAGTGCCCAATGCGAAAGTAACGATTACCGATTTGGGACGCGGCGTCGTAGTGACGGCGACGACCAACGAGTCGGGCGTTTTTAACCAGCGGTTCCTGATCGTAGGCCGCTATCAAGTCAAGGTCGAAGCACAAGGTTTCAAAACGGCCTTGCAAGAAGTCGGCGTCTCGGTAGACCAGGAAGTCTCGCTCACGCTCAAACTCGAAACTGGACAGGTGAGCGAACAAGTTACTATCACGGCAGAAGCGCCGTTGCTCAAGACCGAACGCAGCGACGTGTCTGTCACGTTCAGCGAAAAGACGCTGACCAATTTGCCGCTGCTCAATCG
>JANNUY010000575.1:0-10016 GCA_031414155.1 Acidobacteriota bacterium | reverse complement strand
CCGCCGACGAGCGTGATGACGCCAGTCACGATGCCGCCCGTTGAGGGCGTCGGATTGTCTACGCCGTTGTCGTCGTTGTCGGTGTCAGTGTTCGGATTCGCCGTCGTCGTAGATGACAGGCAGCCTGCCAACACTGCGCCGCTAGCAAAGTTGCTCGCCGCCACGCGCAGGAAGTAAGCGCCCGGCGCGACGGTGAAGCTATACGTTCCGCCGTTCGCGGTCGTCGTCGTAGCAATCGCCGTCAACTCAGCCACATCAAGCGTGCCGTTGTTGTTGGCATCGCGTAACAACTCAATCGTCACGCCGTCTACCGCTGGTTCGCCCGCGTCTTTGAGACCGTTATTGTTGAAGTCTTTCCAGATCGCATTGCCGAGGGTCATCGGCGGATACAACCCGAAATCAACCGTGGCGTTGCTGCTAGTGTCGTCACCGTCCACCGTCGCGGGAGGCTCAGTGTCTGCGAGCAAGACGACCGGGCCTGACGTGATGCCGCCTGTCGCAGGCGTCGGGTTGTCAATGCCGTTGTCGTCGTTGTCGAGATCGGTGTTGGCATCGTTGACCGTCACCGTTGAAGAGAAGCAGTTCGCCAACACACCATTGGCCGCGAAGTTCGAAGCCGCGAGGCGCACGAAATAAGTGCCCGGCCCAACTTGGGTGAACAGATATTTGCCGCCGTTCGCCGTTGATTGCGTAGCAATCGGCGTTTGCTCATTCGCATCAAGCACGTTGTTGCCATTGGCGTCTTGCAACAGTTCAACCAGCACACCATCAACACCGATTTCGTTGGCGTCTTTCACGCCGTCGTTGTCGAGGTCTTTCCAAACTAGGTTGCCCAGGCTGGTCGGCGTCGTGAAGCCGAGATCAACCGTCGCGTTGCTGTTCGGTCCGTCGCCGTCCACCGTGGCAGGCGGTTCTGCGTTACCACTCACCGTAATGATGCCAGTCGGCACGCCCTGCGTCAGCGGATTGGTCGTATTCAGGCCGTTGTCGTCGTTGTTGATGTCGGTGTTCGGATCGCTCACCGTCAGGTAAGACGATACGCAACTGTGCAGCACGTTTCCTACGGCAAAGTTGATGGCGGGGACGCGCATTACGTAATTGCCCGGCAACAGATTGGCGAAGCTATACAAGCCTCCACCTGCTGTCACCGTAGTGCTAATCGCTGTCGTTTCAGCGCCGTCAATCGCACCGTTGTTGTTGGCGTCGCGTAAGAGTTCAACCAACACGCCATTTACACCGGCTTCAGCCGCATCTTTCAGGCCGTTGTTGTTCACGTCTTTCCAGATCAGATTGCCGATGGTGTTGGGCGCATAGAATCCCAAGTCAATCGTCTGGTTACTATTCGCGCCATCGCCGTCAGTCGTCGGTTCGGTGCCGCCTTGCAACGAGATCACGCTCGTCACAATGCCGGTCACCGATGGGTTAGATGAATCAATGCCGTTGTCGTCGCCATCAACGTCGCCGTTGGCGGGCGTCGTCGTCGTGGATGACAAGCAGCCTTCGAGCGGCTTGCCCGCCGTGAAGTTCACCGCCGCCACGCGCACGAAGTAATTGCCCGGCAGCAATCCGACGAATTGATATACGCCGCCCGCCGCTGTCGTTGTCGTACCTGCCGCCGCATCGGTCGCCGCGTTAAACACGCCGTCGCCGTTGTCGCGGAACAGTTCAACAATTACGCCGTCCATGCCCGGCTCGGTCGCGTCTTTCACGCCTTCGTTGTCGTAATCCTTCCAGATCAGGTTGCCCAGCGTGACTGGCGCAAAGAATCCGAAATCAATCGTCTGATTGCTGTTGGCTCCGTCGCCGTCGTTGGTGGGTTCAGTGTTGCCCGCCATCGTAATCTTGCCGCTGACGATGCCGCCCGTTGCGGGGTTCGGATTATCCAAACCGTTGTCGTTGTTATCGCCGTCCAGATTCGGATTGCTTTCAGTCGTCGTCGAAGACAAACAACCAACCAACGCACCCGTGCCGCTGAAGTTGCTCGCCCCGATACGCACGAAGTAATCAGTCGAGACAGTGATAGCGAATTGATACAGCCCGCCGCCTGCCGTCGTCGTCGTAGCCTGCAACGTATCGGTTGCAGGGTTGAAAGCGCCGTCACCGTTATCACGGAACAGTTCTACGACGACGCCATCAACGCCAGCTTCGCCAGCCTCTTTCAGGCCGTTGTTGTTTTGATCTTTGAAGATCAAGTTGCCCAGTGACAGCGGCGGATAGATGCCGAAATCAATCGTCAAATTTCCGCTCGCGCCGTCACCGTCAGTGGTGGGTTCGTTGCTGATGAGTTCGATCACGCCCGACGAAATGCCGTCAGTCACGGGATTCGAGCCGTCGAGACCGTTGTCGTTGTTGTCTACGTCTGCGTTCGGATTGGTTTCGGTCGGAGTCGAAGACGAACAGCCCGCCAGTACTGCGTTCGCGGCAAAGTTCGAGGCCGCGATGCGCACGACGTAATTGCCCGGCATCAGGTTGGCGAATGAATACAAGCCGCCGCTCGCCGTCGTGGTCGTCGCCACCGCTACGTTCTCAGTCGGATCAATCACGCCGTTAAGATTCACGTCGCGTAACAGTTCGACCGTCACGAGATCAATGCCTGGCTCAGCCGCGTCTTTCGTGCCGTCGTTGTCGTAATCCTTCCAAATCAGATTGCCGACGTTGACCGGCGTGAAGAAACCGAAGTCTACGGTTTGATTGCCGAACGTGCCGTCGCCGTCTACCGCAGTGTCAGGTTCGCCGTTGGGCGTGAGCGTCACCTTGCCCGACGCGATGCCATCGGTCGCGGGCGTCGGCGAATTCACGCCGTTGTCGTTGTTGTCTCGGTCGTCGTTCGGATTGGCTTCGCTCGGTGTCGAAGAAGTGCAACCAACCAGCACGCCTGTTCCGCTGAAATTGCTCGGCGCAATGCGTACGAAATAATCGCCCGGTTCGAGTTCGGTGAAGTTATAAGCTCCGCCGTTCGTCGTCGTGGTCGCGCGCACAGCCGGGCCATCAGCGCCCGTCGCTTCAAGCGTACCGTTCGCGTTGCGGTCTTTGAATAGTTCGACCTGCACCCCGTCCAAGCCTGACTCGCTCGCGTCTTTCACGCCGTCGTCATCCAAATCTTTCCAAACCAGATTGCCCAGGTTGAAGGGTTTGAAGAAGCCGAGGTCTACGGTCTGATTGCCGTTGTTGCCGTCGCCGTCCGTCGTCGGTTCGCCGTCGCCATTCAACGTAACCAAGCCCGTCGTGATGCCCGTGATGGTTGGCGTTGGCGAATCTACGCCGTTGTCGTTGTTGTCGGTGTTGCCGTTCGGGTCTGCTTCAGTCGTCGTGGATGACAGACAGAAATCGAGCGGCTTGCCCGTGCCAAATTCCGTTGTCGGCACGTGAATGAAGTAATTGCCAGGGACTAGATCGTTGAACTTGAATTCGCCGATGTTGCCCGTCGTCAACGTCGTCGCCGTGTTGATGAGCGTATCAAGCGTCTTGCTAAATACGCCGTTGCCATCGTCCGCATAAAGCTCAACCGTCACGCCTGCGATGCCGACTTCGGTTGCGTCTTTCACGCCGTCGTTGCCGAGGTCTTTCCAAACCAAATTGCCCACGGTCATCAGCGGCGTGAAGCCGAAATCAGCCGTCAGGTTTGATTGGTTGTTGGGCGACTCACCCGTCGGATTGGGCGATTCGATATTCGCTTCATTCGCAGGCTCGATGATGCCCGTGCCGTTGCCCAAACTGATTGGCAACGAACGTGCGCCCGTCACGACCATCGTGCCGTTGTCGTCGCTGTCGCTGTCGTTGTCAGGGTCGGGCGCGGATTCAAACGGCCCGGTAATGTTGTTCTTGCCGGTGCTGCTCGTAGTTCCCGCCAGCGGCCCGCCCGTCACAAAGTTGGACGCGATAACTTCGACGATGTAATCGCCTTCGGCCAAGCGGTCGAAGCGATAGAACCCGCCGTTGCGCGTCGTTTGATCGGGCACAGCTACGCCTGAAGCGTCGAGCGCGGGCTGTCCGTTGGCATAGAACAAGCGCACTTTCACGCCGTCAATGCCCGGCGTAGCGCCGTCGGCTACGTCAATGGTTCCGTTGTTGTTCACATCGCGCCACACGCGATTGCCGAGGCTGTAATGCCGTGTCAAAGCGAAATCAACCGCCTTGTTCGCGTCGGCGTCGGGCGACGTGTCGAACAGGCCATTGATAGGTTGGTTGTTGTCGGCTTCACCGGTCGGAGCCGCGCCCGCGTCGAGCAAAATCTTCGCCGTCGTGACCGTCGTACCGGTGAAGTTCGTATTCAAGCCGTTGTCGTCGTTGTCAGGATTGATGCTCGGCGATGAACTCGAAGCGATGTCTTTGCTCGAAACAAAGCCGTTGGGCAAATCAATCTGAACGAAGAATTCGCCTTCGACTAAACCGGGGAAGCAATAGCGTCCGTTGCCGTCGCTCGTCGTCGAAGCCAACACCGTCACACCGTCGCCCGCCAACAAGCGCACGTTGACGTTCGGCATCACGGGATCGCCCGTGACAAAGAGCGCGTCGTTGTTGCGGTCAATGAATACGAGATTGCCCAGCGACATCGCATAGAAACCGAAATCAACCGTGATGTTGCTGTGCGAATCAAGAATCGCTTCGCCATTAACCGTGTTGGCAAAGCCCGGCGTCGTGCCGCCCGTCGCGCCCGGCATGCCCGCCGTCGTTTCGTTGACAGGTTCGCTCACCGCCGCCAGCGTGAGCTTGTTGCTCATGATGCCGCCCGCAAAGAATCCCGTCGCCGTTTTGACGCCGTCGTCAAAGTTATCTTTATCGTCGTTAGAAACTTGATTGCCCGCGATCAGGCTTTCAGAAACTACGCCGGTGTTGTTGATCGAGGTTCCGCTCGATGACCAATTTTGCAGCGCGCCGCCACTTACAAAGTTCATCGGCGCGATGCCAACCCAGAACATGCCCGGCAACAGCGGCAAGCCGTTGCCTACGCCTGCGGCATTCGTGCTTTCAGTGAACAGGTAATAGCCGTCAACGTTCGTGTTTTGCACGGCGTAAGGCGTTTGCTCGGCCACGTCCAGCACGCCGTTGTAATTGGCATCGAAGAACAGCCACACCTTCACGTTCGACAAGCCTTTTTCCATCGGCTCAATCGCGCCGTTGTTGTTCACGTCGGCAAACACCGTGTTGCCGATGCTGAAGCCTTGCGGACGCAGCGCGAAATCCACCGTCGGATTATTCGTTGTGCCGGTTGCCGCTGTCGCCGTGATGCCTTCCGCCGCGTTGACTGCGCCCGGCGTCAACGAGATCACGCCCGTTGTCGCCGTCGTAATCGCCGTGCCGATGCCGTTGTCGTCATCCGGCGTATTCTCCGCGTTGTTCGGCAACGCCGTCGTCGCAATGTCATTGCTCGACTTGAAGCCGGTCGGCACGGTCACGATGATTTTGTAATCGCCTTGCGGCAAGCCTGCGAATTTATAAACGCCGCTCGTGTTCGACAAGATGCCGCCTGCCGCGTCATCCAGCGTACCGACAATGCCATCTGGCCCGACGTTGATTTCAGTCACGCCGTTCGCCGCCAAGAGTTTGATAACGACATTTGCCAATCCGCTTTCCAGAGCGTCTTTCAACGCGTTGTTGAAATTCGCCGGAGTCCCCGCGCCGTCGTCGTTGAAAGCCACATCGCCGAGGCATTGGTTATAGAACCCGAAATCAATCGTCACATTCGATTCGTCGTCCTGAATCGTTTGCGTCGCCGACGTGCCGCCAATCGTATTGAGATGGCTCATCGGATAACCCATTGAGCCATCATTGGGCGGCGTGTTGCCACCTGTTAAACCGGCAGGCTGCGTCGTTTCCACAACCGGTTCACCATTCGCCACCACCAATACCGCACCCGACATTACGCCAAAGACATTGCTGATTTGATAGAACGCATTGCTTGCGCTCGCGTTCTGTTTCAGACCGTCTTCGCCGTTGTCGAGCGAGGCATCTGCCGACGACGCAGCCGTGCCATCCGTTATCACCCCTGTGTTTGAAATATTCGTCGCAGAGCTTTGGAAGCCAGCCATCATTCCCGCCACAAATGGCTTGCCGCCAATCGTCGCGGGCACGCCAGCTAATCCGGCGCTGAAATTGAGGGGTGAAATGCCTATGAGATAAGTCGCGGCAACGAGCTTCGTGCCAGTGCCGAGTCCAGCCGCATCAGTCGTTTGCGTGAAAAGGTAATAGCCCCCGCCACTCGTCAACTGACGCGCCACTGGCACGCGCTCTGCCACTTCGAGCGTGCCGTTGCCGTTCGCATCGAGGAACAGTTCAACCAGCACGCCATCCTTCCCTGCTTCTCCGTTGTCTATGCTTCCGTTGTTGTTGAGATCGAACCACACCGTATTGCCGAGACTGATAGGCGGCGTAAGAATCAACGCGAAGTCGAGCGTTGGATTCAACGTCGTCGCTGTCGCCGCCGTGACCGTGATGCCTTCGGTGGCGTTCGCCGTGCCGGGCGTCAGCGTGATCGCCCCGCTGGCAATGGTTCCGCCACCAAAGCCTACGCCGTTGTCGTCATCCGGCGTGTTTTCTGAATTGTTCGGCGTGCTTGAAGTCGCTACGTCAGAGCTGCTCGTCGCACCCGCCGGAGCAACGATCTTCACGATGTAATCCCCAGCGGGCAGCCCTGCGAATTTGTATTCGCCGTTCGTGCCCGTCACGACGCCGCCCGCCGCATCATCGGCTGAACCGAGAATGCCATCCGGCCCGACATTGATTTCAGTCGTACCGTTCGCCGCGAACAGTTTCACGACGACCGATTGAATGCCGAGTTCGCCCGCGTCTTTGAAGCCGTTGTTCGCCAGATTGCCTGCGCCGTTGTCGTGGAAAACGATGTCGCCGAGGCACTGGTTATAAAATCCGAAATCAACCGTCACATTGCTGTTGTTGTCGTTGATCGCCGCGCCCTGATAGCTGTTCGCCAGCGTAGGCGTCACGCCGCCCGTGACCGCGCCCGGTTCGGTCGTTTCATTCGTCGGCTCGCTTCCCGCAACCAACATCACGACACCGCTCATCACGCCGCCTTGATAAAAACCACTCGTCAGCTTGCCGCCATCGTCTTTGTTGTCGGCATCGCTGTCGCTCGCGCCGTTCGCCGCGATCACGGCTTCACTGATCGCACCTGCGTTCGTGATCGTCGTACCGCTCGAATTAAACCCAATCAGCATGCCGCCCGTCGTGAAGTTGCTCGCCGCGATGCCGACGAAGTATTTGCCCGGCGTAAGCGGATTGCCGTTGGTCAACGCAGTGAACAGATAACGTCCGCTGCCCGCAGTCGTTTGCACGGCGACCGCTGTTTGTTCCGTCGCGTCAATCGCGCCGTTGCCGTTGGCGTCAAAAAACAGTTCGACTTTCACGCCGTCTTTGCCAACTTCGCCCGCGTCAATCGCGCCGTTGTTGTTGCTGTCCATCCAAACGGTGTTGCCCAAACTCATCGGCGGTACGAAACCAAAATCAAGCGTCAGGTTGGTGCTGCCGTTCGGTTCGGTCGGATCGCCCGTACCTAAATCGGTTTCGTTCGTCGGTTCGCTGTTTGGCAAATTGCCCAGCGTAATCGGCAATGACTGAATGCCCGTCGTAGCGTTCGGCACTACGCCGAGGCCGTTGTCGTCTAAATCTTTATTGTCGTCAGGATCATTCGCCGCTGGTACGCTGCTCACGCAGCCGAGCAGTGCGCCCGTGCCGGTGAAGTTGCTCGCTACGATTTCGACGATGTAATCGCCTGTCGGCAAATTGGTGAAACGATAGTAACCACCATTCGCCGTTGTCTGGTTGGGCACGGCGACGCCGTTGATGTCTAAGGCTGCGGTCAGATCAGCTTTGAGCAATTTGACGATGACACCGTTGACGCCTGCTTCAGCGCCGTCGAGCAGCGCGTTGTTGTTTTGATCTTTCCAGATGCGATTGCCCAACGAATAAATTGGCGCGAATCCAAAATCTATCGTGAGATTGGTGCTGCTGTTCGGCTCGGCTGGATCGCCCGGCCCTAAATCGGTTTCATTCACCGGCTCAGTATTCGGCCCCGGCCCCAACGTAATCGGCAGCGTCTGAATCGCTCCTGCTACTGGCACGTTCACGCCGTTGTCGTCTTTGTCATCCACATCGGTGTCAGGGTCGTTGCCTTCCGGCACGCTGCTGATGCAATTCCACAGCACACCCGTGCTAGCGAAATTGCTCGCTACGACTTCGACAATGAAATCGCCCGACGGCAAATTGACGAAGCGGTAATAGCCGCCATTCGCCGTCGTTTGATTGGGTACGGGCGTGCCGTTGATGTCGGTCGCAACGGTCGTGCCGTCGCTCTTGAGCAAACGCAACACAACACCGTCAACGCCGCTTTCTATGCCGTTGAGCGTGCCGCTGTTATCAAGGTCTTTCCATACGCGATTGCCCAACGAGAACGTAGGCACAAAGCCAAAGTCCACTGTCATATTCGTCGAACCGTTCGGCTCCGCCGGATCGCCCGCGCCTAAATCAGTTTCATTCGTAGGCTCGCTGCCCGGCGCAGGGCCAAGCGTGACCGGCAATGATTGAATGCCGGTCGTAGCACTTGGCATTACGCCCGTGCCGTTGTCGTCTGAATCATCAACATCTGTGTCAGGGTCGCCTGCCGCTGGCACGCTGCTCGTGCAACTAAACAAAGCGCCCGTCGTGGTGAAGTTGCTCGCCGCAATCTCGACGATGTAATCGCCCGCACCCAAATTGGTGAATTTGTAATAGCCGCCATTCGCCGTCGTCTGATTCGGCACAGGCGCGCCGTTGATGTCGGTCGCCGCTGTCAAATCGGCTTTCAACAATTTCAAGACTACGCCGTCAACGCCGCTTTCCGCGCCGTTGAGCGTGCCGCTGTTGTCAGTGTCTTTCCACACGCGATTGCCCAAGCTGTAAACCGGCACGAAGCCCAAATCAACGGTCATATTCGTGCCGCCGTTCGGCTCCGCCGGATCAGTCGGCGCGAGATTGGTTTCGTTCGTCGGTTCGGTATTCGGCCCTGGCCCCAACGTGACCGGCAAAGTTTGAATGGCTCCGCTCACCGGCGTATTCACACCGTTGTCGTCGCTGTCGTCCACATCGGTGTCAGGGTCGCCCGCGCTGGGCACGCTGCTGACGCAATTCCACAGCACGCCTGTGCCGCCAAAATTGCTCGCCACGACTTCGACGATGTAATCGCCCGCCGGTAAATTCGAGAACCGGAAGAATCCGCCGCTGGTCGTCGTTTGATTAGCTACGGCGACGCCATTGATGTCGGTCGCTACGGTTGTGCCATCGCTCTTGAGCAAGCGCACTACGACACCGTCAACACCCA
This sequence comes from Acidobacteriota bacterium, assembly GCA_031414155.1. Classification (GTDB taxonomy): domain Bacteria; phylum Acidobacteriota; class Blastocatellia; order RBC074; family RBC074; genus JACPYM01. The sequence goes on along the minus strand of JANNUY010000575.1, from coordinate 706 downwards.
CTTCTGTGCCGTTGATCGTGCCGCTGTTATCGAGGTCTTTCCAGACGCGATTGCCGAGTGAGAACGTCGGCACGAAACCAAAATCCACCGTTAGGTTCGTACTCGCGTTCGGCTCCGCTGGATCGCCCGCCGCCAAGTCGGTTTCGGTTGTCGGTTCGGTATTCGGTCCCGGCCCCAACGTGACTGCCGCCGCTTGAATAGCTCCGCTCACGGGCGTGTCTACGCCGTTGTCGTTGCTATCTACGTTGCTGTCGGGATCGGCTTCGGTCGTACGGCTGCTCACGCAATTAAAGAGCGCACCCGCGTTGCCAAAATTGCTCGACACAACCTCAACGATGTAATCGCCCGCCGCCAGATTATCGAAACGATAGTAACCACCATTCGCCGTCGTTTGATTCGGCACGGCTGCGCCATTGATGTCAGTCGCCGCAGTCAAATCAGCTTTCAGCAATTTGACGATGACGCTGTTGACGCCCGGCGTCGCGCCGTCCGCCGCATTGATCGTGCCGCTGTTATCGAGGTCTTTCCAAACGCGATTGCCGAGCGAAAACGTAGGGATAAAGCCGAAGTCTACCGTCTCATTCGTATTGCCGTTCGGCTCCGCCGGATCGCCTGTCGCCAAGTCGCTTTCCGTCGTAGGCTCAGTGCCCGGCGCGGGGCCAAGCGTGACCGGCGCGCTTTGAATGGCTCCGCTCACCGGCGCATC
>JANNUY010000574.1:0-1366 GCA_031414155.1 Acidobacteriota bacterium | reverse complement strand
CTTACTTCGCGCTCAAACATCCTGCCGTAGGCGGCCTCGACGGATTGGTCACGAAGCTCTCGACGATGAAAGGGCCGGGCGGGATTAATTATCTCGACGTGTTGCCCGATTTCACCAACAACTGGGACACCGCCGTCGCCGTGTTCATCATTCCCATCGCCGTGCAGTGGTGGTCGGTATGGTATCCCGGCGCGGAACCGGGCGGCGGTTCATACATCGCGCAACGCATGCTCGCCAGCAAGTCTGAGAAAGACGCGCTGGGCGCAGTGCTGTTTTTCAACATCGCGCATTACGTCTTGCGTCCGTGGCCGTGGATTTTGGTCGCGTTGGCTTCGATTCTGGTTTATCCGAACCTCTCTGACATTCAGGCGGCTTTCCCGAATCTCGACCCCAAACTGTTGGGTCACGACATCGCTTATCCGGCGATGCTCAAGTTTCTGCCGGTTGGTTTTGTCGGCTTAATGGTTGGCGGATTGGTCGCGGCGAATTCGTCCACCATCTTGACGCATTTGAATTGGGGCGCGTCTTATCTCGTACACGATTTTTATCGTCGCTTCATCAAACCCGATGGCGAAGAGAAACATTACGTGTTGATGGGACGCCTCGCCACCGTGCTGCTGTTCTTTCTTTCATCAGGACTGGTGTTCTTTCTTGATTCCGCCAAAGACGCTTTCGACATCATCCTGCAAGTTGGCGCAGGCACAGGCTTGCTCTATCTCGTGCGCTGGTTTTGGTGGCGTATCAACGCGTGGTGCGAAGTCGTAGCGATGATTAGCTCGTTTTTGATCGCGGTCATTTTGCAAGCGACTAGCTATAGCGGCTCAACGAAGCTGCTCGTCACGATTGCGACGACGACAGTGGGTTGGTTGCTCGCGGCTTTCTTTGCGCCCCAGACCGATGAAGCAACGTTGATCGCTTTTTATCGCAAGGTACGCCCCGCTGGGCCGGGCTGGGAACCGATTCGCAAGGCCGCAGGCATTGCGGAAACCGATGCCGCGCCAGGTGAAAGCATGCCGCTCGCATTAGTCGGTTGGGTCGCGGGTTGCACGACGATTTGGTCTGCGCTTTTCACCGTCGGCAATTTCTTATACGGACGCACGAGCGCGGCGTGGTTGTTGCTCGCCGTATTTTTGATTAGCGGCTCGGTCTTGATTGCGGTGATTAACAAGCTGTGGAATCCGAAAGCCGCATAATCGTACTCCACAAATGAAAGCACATGGCGGCGTCGTGCCATTGCAACGTTACGCGTCCGTGTTCGTCATCGTGGCGGTCGTGCATGTGCTGTCGGCCATACTGGTTTCTGTGCTGTTGCCTGCGTCGCGGAGCGTGTCCGTAGCCCGACCGTGAGCGAGGGCTACCATCACGA
>JANNUY010000573.1:0-2841 GCA_031414155.1 Acidobacteriota bacterium | reverse complement strand
ACCATGATGCCGGACTTGGTCAGCATTGTTGGTCTTATGCTGTCGCGGTAATCAGCCGCGCGGCGCAACAGCTTCATCGTCCACTCGTCGTAGCGTGCGTGCGGACGTACGCGCTTGTAAAGGCGCGGAACGGTTTCGGTGTTGTGGTTGAGTACGTCAGGCGCGGCGTCGAGAACGACGTTGAGCGCGTCGTTGTTACCCTCGAAATCAGGAATGAGGACTTCGATTTTGCAGCCCGGATTCAAGGCGCGCGTCGTGCGAATGACTTCGGCCCAATGTGCAGCGCCGCCGTCGCTATGATCGTCGCGGTTTACGCCGGTGATGACGGCGTGTTGCAAATTGAGTTGTTGAATGGCTTCGGCAACGTGCAGCGGTTCTTGCACGTCGAGCGGTTTGGGTTCGCCTTTGCTGACGGCGCAAAAGCCGCAGCGTCGCGTGCAGGTGTCGCCCGCGATCATGAAAGTCGCCGTGCGATTCGACCAGCATTCATAGATGTTCGGACAACGCGCTTCCTGACAAACCGTATTGAGCTTGAGGTCGTTCATCATCCGATTGACCTCTTGAAAGTTCGCGCCCGTGTTCAGACGAATCTTGAGCCACGGCGGTTTGGGTTCGCGTTGTTTCTTAACGGTGGTTGTCGTCATAACGAATCGGATTATAGCAGCCCGCAACAGGTCTCACGCAAAGACGCGAAGACGCAAAGGTTTACTGATTGTCTCTCAGGTTATTCAGCCTGCGGCTTTGAATGAGACTAAACACTTTCAACGGATTAGGAACTGACGAATGGCGTGGGTGACGCGGCCTTGAATGGGCTGTTCTTTGGCGGGCAGTGCGATGGCGTCGGGGTATTTCGGATTAGCCGAACGCAGCACGCGCTTTTTGCCTTCGCGGGCGAGTTGTTTGACGAACATCTGGCCTTCGACATTGGCGATGACGATCTCGCCGAGATTTGCTTCTTCGGCGCGCTCGACGATGAGCAGGTCGCCGTCGAATATGCCTGCGCCTTCCATCGAATCACCGGCGACGCGGACCAGATAGGTTTGCGCGACCTTTTTGAGATTGACGAGCGCGGGCAGCAACTCGAATTCTTCGCTGTCAGTGGCGAGCAACATTTCGCCCGCACCGGCTGACACGCGCGCTTGAAAGAGCGGCAGCTTCAATGACTCAGCTTGTACGCCCCCACGAACACCATGGATGAATTCCTCCGCCGGACGGCCCAGCCATTTCACGATGCGCATGAAATTGGGGATGGTGACCGATTCAACGTCAGCTTCGACGATGTGATGCAAGGTCGGATATTTGACGCCGCAAGCGACTTCGAGTTTGCGGTAACTGAGCTTGAGTTCTTTCATTCGCGCTGAGATGGCGCGTCCGAGCTTTTCGATGTTGATTTCGTGGGGTTGCGGTTTTTTGTTCATAGGTTTGAATCAGGTGACTTGTTCAAAAAACTTCAGCCAAAGCGGAGCATAAAGCCGCTCTGAGAATTGTCAATTGGGGGCAATGAGTTTTTTGCTGCCACCCGTATGGCTTGGCAACCGAGGCAAAAGAGAGAATACGGAACAAACGGAAATAACGGAATAAACGGAAAGTATTGAAACCATAGAGCTTTTCCGTCTGTCCCGGTTGTTCCGTACTCTTTCCTTCCATCTTTGCCTTGAAGCATTCTGTGGAAATCCACAGCCCCGTGCCGCAGTCAGCCGTTGCGACGAACAGCAGTTCGCCCGTATTGCATTTGGCTCCAACCAGACAGAATGCGCCCCGTACTTGCAGCCCGCTCACAAGCAAGGGGCTGGCGTTGGCCTGAAACTGACACGTGTGTTCGACGCCATATTCGGGCGGGTTGCAAGTGCGCTTTGCAGAAGGGAAAGGCGTCGTTATAGTACGCGCCATCGCATCACGAATTACCTGCAATCTTCGCTTTCACCACCCATGACGAGTCGGCTGCCCCGCTTTCAATTAGTCTCGTTCGGCCTGTTGGCCTTGAGTTTTATGCTCACTGCCGGATGCCAATCTTCTTCGCCACCCGCGCGCGCCGCGCAACCTGTTCCTGTTAAAACTGAAAAAACGATGGCTGTGATGGAAGACAGCGATGCCGACGGCTTACCCGACAGCGCTGAATTACATTCCTTCGCCGACCGCGCGAATTTTCGAAAGTGGTTTACCGCATTGGCCGAACAGCAGTTTTACGCGCCCGCGCCGCAATGGAACGAAACGCAGCGTGATTGCGCAGGGCTGGTGCGCTTCGCCTGGCGTGAAGCCTTGCGCACGCACGACCGCCTCTGGTTTCAGGCGATGAATATCTCTCCAGACGTTGGGGCCGTCGCGCCGGACGTGAAAGCCTTCGCACTCGAACGCTCGCCGTCGGGTGAAAAACTCTTTCGCACCGATTACGGCGCGTTTGCCGCAAGCGATATGACGGATGGCAAGCTCAGTGAATTCGCCGACGCGCGGACGCTCAAAAATTACAACACCACGTTCATCAGCCGCGACCGGCGGCAAGCGCAAGCGGGCGATCTGTTATTCTTTCATCAGCCGTGGGTGCAAAAATATCCTTATCACGTCATGATTTTTTTGGGACTAGCGCGACAAGCCAACGAAGGCGCAAGCGATTGGGTCGTTTATCACACAGGCAGTTCGGCGAACGACAAAGGTGAAGTCCGCAAGGCGCGGTTGGCGGTATTAGATCAACATCCTGACCTACGTTGGCGTCCGATTGAAAGCAATAAGCATTTTTTAGGTTTTTATCGGTTGAAGATTTTGGAGTGAAAGCAGGAATAAGCCACGGGGGTCACGGGGGTCACGGGGATGCTTTGGGTTGGCAAGGTTCGTGAAAATACAAAA
>JANNUY010000572.1:0-4681 GCA_031414155.1 Acidobacteriota bacterium | reverse complement strand
CCGGTGTCCGCGCTGTTTGTTGCAACACCTTGCCATAATAAAAATGGGTATAAGGATCATTGGAACGAATCTGAAGCGACTCCCCCAAATTATCTATCGCCAGTTGAAACATATCGTAATAAAAGGCGCGCACTCCGTTATCGCGTTTCAGGTCGGCCATCACGCTGCCGAACTCTTCACTGGTTCCTTGAATTTCACCTTTTTCCAGCTTCTCTTTAAGTCGCGCATCGAGGCTTTCCAACCGCTTTAGCGAAGCCCGCGCGCCTTGCGCAGCTTGTTGCCTGCCGGGAAATTTCTTTATGCCGTCAGCGCTATCTGCGGGGCGCAGGTCGCGCAAATTTACTGCGCCTAAGGCTAACGCGGGATTCGTGGTAAAAGCAGAGGCCAGCCCGCTCACATGTTTTACTCGCTCGGCGACTTGTTCCGTCCGCGCCACAAAGCCCTCGCTGACGCGCGGTTCCCGTGTGTTCGTGTATTGCAACCGCGCATAAAACCTGGGGACTTCTTTAGGGTCATAATTCCGCTCAAACATCAATTTCATACCATAATCATCCGCCTCATTTTCCTGTACCCGTTCCCAGGAAAATCCTTGATTAGGTACTACGAATTTCAGAACGGTAGGTAACATACTTCCGATGTAAGCGCCCATCGCCACTCCACGCCAACCTCCCGCCAAGCCTCCAATTCCCATTGAAGCTAGTCCGCCCAGAAACCCCATTTTTTCGCGCTTATCCTCCTGCGCTCTATTAACGTCCTCAATTTCATTCGCCACCAAAGCATCCTGTAACCAATGGCGTTTCTCGACGTGGGCAATTTCGTGCCCTAATAAATAAGCGAGTTGCGCTTCGTTATCCACCAGCGAAAGATACCCCGTAGTAACATAAATCGTCCCGATAGAAAGCGCCCGCGCATCGGGGGTCGGGTCAAGAATGACGCGAAACGTATAACGAAAAGGCGAGTTGGCGGGCACCAGCGATTGCCCTACCTGATTAACGTAATTTTCCACCAACGCATTGTCGTAAAGCGTATTTTCGCCTCTGAGTTTGTCGCCTAAAAACGTAGTGCGTTCATCCAATTGCCGATAGGTGTTTTTGGAAAACGCGTAGTTGCTATGTTCGCGGCGTTTGTCGCGGTAATCCTGATCCACTCGAATTTTGAAATCGAATTGCGTTGGATCGTCGTATTTTTTGCGCGCCTGAGCTAACCACTTTTCGTAAGTGCGGTCGGCTTTTTCCTGACGCTGCTCTTCGGTCAAGTTCCTGTCTTTGTTGCCGGGAATGATTTTGCCAATCCCCAAAGGACCATTTCCTTTCTTTTTCTCCTCCTTTTTTTCTGGCTCCTTGCTATTGGCCTTCTTGTCATTGTCTGCCGGCGTTTGCGCCAAGGTCGGCAAACAAGCGAACAGGCTGCCCATTAAAAAAAGCTTCCCTAACAAACTTACGCGAAATGTTGCGTTGAACATATTGTGACTCCTTTCGTCAGTTATCGGTGAATATGGTACCAACCTCGCAAAATGCGCGATGGCTGGTAATTTATTTCGACAGCGAACCCGGTGGTTTGTGAACCGCTACGGCTTGCCTAAGAGCCGGTTGGGAAATTTGAGCTACCAGCTTTAGCTCCGTAGGAGCGGCCTGTTTATAGCAATGCGAGCGACAAATTCCTCAAGCTCCGTAGGAGCGAAATGTGCCGCAGATGCCGCTCCGATGGAGCTAATCGGGGTTTTCCGGCTCAATCTATAAACATTCCGCTCCTACCGGAGCTAATTTCCAAACAAGCTCTAAGGAATGGTTTCCAACACCAGGCTCACGGCTTGCCAATCTTGAGCGCCAAGCGCCGCAGCGTTTTTTTGTGTACCGACGCCACGCTTGAGTGGCTCAGCCTGGCGATTTTTTACGAGCTTGAAAAAATCCTGATTTCGTAGCCGCTCAAAAATCTCATCCCACGTGTATCTTTCTTTTTCACCCAGAGCTAAAGGTGTTTTGCTTAATAGTGCGATGGCAATGTCTTTACCTAACGGCTCTATCGCTACATACGGCTTATCAGGCAGGCGCGGAATGATTACCTGTTGCGCCGCCGAAACCGCCAGCGGGCTGTGTTTCAAGTCCGGGTTCGGCAATAAACAAGTCGCTATATTTTCTTCGCTGAAAACCAGCAAATATAAATAACCTGCCGTGTTACTCGTCACTTGATAGGTAAACTTTTCGCCTAACTTGAATTGGTGACGGTTAGGCTGGGCCGCCAGCGTCAGTTTGATGGGCGAATTCGGATTCCCCGGTGTCAGCACTTGCGCCGCGTGCGCCCCGTGCGCTGCGCCGAAAAGCGGCTGGTCTTCGAGCGTTGCGGGGCCGAACACTTCAAACGTAGGCACGGGTTCGGGATTCAACCGCTTGTCGGTTTTCAGTTGGGCAATTTGTTGGGCGATGCGTTTTTTCAGTTCACCCAATGTCGGAAGGTCTTGGCGTTGCGTCTCGTTGAACACGTAAGAGAGTGCGCCGCGAAATTCGCCGGGGTGCAGTTGAATCGGAAACGCACGCTGGTTCGCTTGGGCTGCGGTGAAAATGACTACGCCTCCCTGGGCGATTTTTTTGCGATCTACGACCAGATGCAGGTCGCGGCCTTGTGCTTCCTTTTCGGTGAAAGTGCCAATGGATAGCTCGCCGCCGATGGCGCGCGTAGCCGTCTTCAATTCAGTGAGTGGCAGGTACTTGGGTTGATCTTCTTGTTTATTCAGTTTGGACTTTGATCCAGGCAGGTCGCGCGAGATCGTGCCGGAATGACAGGAATCAAACACCATCACGGCCATGCGTCCCTGCAACTCGCCGATGAGTTCGTTGAATACGTCGTCGCGGATGAGGTTGCCGAGATTCGGCGTTACGTCATAGGGCGCGAGAGCTTCGTCTTCTTTGTCGGCTTCGTCGCCGTCATCGTCGGGGATGCGCGTGCCGTGGCCGGAGTAAAGAAAGAATACGCGGTCGCCAGGTTTGGTGCCGTCAATCAACCAGCGGCGGAATTCAGCGACGATGTTTTGCGCGGTCGCCTTGTCAGCCAACAGCAATTGGATTTCATCACGCTCGAAGCCAAAGCGTTCGATCAAAAAATCGCAGGTGGCTTTAGCATCTTCTTCCGAACCCGGCGTAGGCCTTGAGGGGAAGTTTTGATAGCGATTGATGCCGACAAGCAGGGCACGTCCCCGCTTGTGAGTAGGCTTCACGGTTTGCGCGTGCTGGCGGCAAGGCGCGAGCAATGCCAATCCAAATAAACAGAGCGAAAGAGCGAGTATTTTTTTCACGGGGACACCTCGATAAATTAAACGCCTGGGCGTTACAACTTAATGGCCGTGTTGCAGGTTGATGCGCAAGACGAGCGGCTTTTTGATCAGTTGCTGTTTGGCGCACACATACGTTTCAGTTGTTTCTTCGGTTTTTTCTTCGCGCACCAGATACAAATCTTTTGCGCCTTCTACGTCATCAGCCTCAGCATTCAGCACAGCCAACTCAGCTTGCGACATAGCGCTTTTCGCCGAACCGCCCTGACGCGCAGCAGGTCGGCTGCCGCGCAAGGGTTGTTGCGAAAAGATGAAGGCAAGTTGTTCTTTGCCAGTTTTGTGGTCAAAGGCGAACCAGCCAGTGTCGTCTTCGCTGTCGCTGGGGATGGCAAAGCCCTTTGTTTTCGGCACTAGCTCGCTGACGCCCGCGTAAGGAAAAAGCAATTGCAGCTTGCCGGACGTGCCGACGTTGAGAATCTTGACGTAAGCCGCGAAGTTCGTTTCAAAGTGAAACTTCACCTTGTCACCTGCGCGAAAGGTCGTAGCGCGTGACACGAAACTGCGTTTCCCTTCGCGCAGCAACTCGATGCGAATGCGCGCGCCGGGCTGTCCTTTTTGCGGATTGCTGACGCGTACCAGATATAGATTTTTGGCATTCTCTTCGTCCTGCGCGACGACAAGTGCGCTCGTCGCACACAACAGCAACAACACGACGACCGCAGAGAAAGTACAGAAGCGTTTTCTCATCATCATTTCCTTATTGGGTAGTGCGGCGGAGCCGAAACTACGCGACCCGCCACGGGTTTATGAAAAGCAGGCCACTGACCGGTAGTAGCCGTCTGTCATGAGCTATAGCGCGCGCTTGGCAAATAGTGGCTCACGCGACGCAAGAAAAAATTGATCTAGTACAATTGAGGTGCGTTGGGGCGAACGAGTGTTGCAGAAAAATTATTGTTTCCCGATTTTACTTATCAAAAAAGCGCGGGCCGATTGCCATTCGCGTTTTACCTTAGCGAGACTGATGCCCAGGGCTTCGGCGATTTCTTCGTTAGTCATGCCGCCTTTTTTATAGACCACCACCTGAGCAGCGAGTGGATCAACGCGATTGAGTTCCTTGACCAAGTCACCCAACCGCGCAAGTTCATACGCCAGTTTGGTAACCCGCTGGCTGGCTTCATCGGGCAGCACGGATTGTATGTCGTCCAGGTCTTCGTGTTTGCCGCGCCTGAGTCGGCGACGGGCGCGGCTACAAGACAGTTGTGCATCATCCATGCCGAGTAGGCCTTGAAATGCGCGCGGTCGTTAAAAGCGGTCAACTCGAATTTCAGACGCAGGTATAACTCATTGACCAGGTCGCTGGTTTCCATCGAACTGCCATTGTATTCACGGCTCAAAATGCGCGAAGCCATCTTGTCG
>JANNUY010000571.1:0-6950 GCA_031414155.1 Acidobacteriota bacterium | reverse complement strand
TGGCTGGGCGACGGCATCATCGGCGACGACACCGACGGACACATTGACGACCTGACCCGCTTCGTCACCGCCAACACCGTCGTCACCGTCATCGAAGAAGACCCGGCAGACGCGAATTACGAAATCCTGCAAGACAACTATCGCCGCCTGCTCACGATGAAAGATCAGGACGGACAACCGCTCAACGTCGCCACGCTGCCAATGCCAGCGGCGGATTACATTGATGACCAGCGGTTGCCGATGAGCTATGCGAATTTTTATATCGCCAACGAACAGGTGCTACTGCCGACTTACCGCGACCCGAGCGACGCACGGGCGTTAGAGATTTTGCAACGCTGCTTTCCGCGCCACCGCGTCGTCGGCATTGATTGCAAAAATTTGATATGGGGCTTGGGTTCGATTCACTGCATCTCGCAGCAACAACCCGCTGTATGAATTCAGAAACGGCCAACAATGTGAGTTACCAAAGCGGCGTCCGTCGCGTGCTGTGGATTACGCTCGCCCTCAATCTCGCCGTCGTCGTCGGCAAGCTGATCGCAGGCATCACGGCCAACAGCTTGAGCGTCATCAGCGACGCGGTTCATTCGTCGGTAGATTCACTCAACAATATCGTCGGCTTGGTCGTCATCAAATACGCCGCCGCTGAACCGGATGATGAGCATCCTTATGGGCACGCGAAATTCGAGACGCTGGCGGCGTTCGGTATTGCGGGGTTTCTGTTCGTGACGTGTTATGAGTTGGCGAAAGGCGCAGTGGCGCGGCTGGTGAGCGGCGATCAGATCGTACCCGAAATAACCTGGCTGACAGTGGGAACGATGGTGGTGACGATTGCCGTGAACATCTTTGTTACGGTGTATGAAAAGCGCGAAGGCGAACGGTTGAAGAGCGATTATCTAATTGCGGACGCGTCGCATACGCGCAGCGATGTGCTGGTGAGTTGCGGGGTATTGGCAGGGTTGTTTTTAGTCAGGCTGGGTTACGTATGGCTCGACCCGCTGGTGTCGCTGTTCGTAGCCGTGATGATTGCGGCGAGCGGCTATCAGATTTTTAAGGCGACGATTCCCGTGTTGGTGGATGCCGCGCCGATTCCGCCGCAGCGCATTGCCGAAGTCGTCAAGCTGGTGGCGGGCGTACACTCAGCGCACGACATTCGTTCGCGTACGCACGGCGGCGCGATTTTCATCGAGATGCATTTGCACGTCGCACCCGATCAGGAACACGACAGCATTCGCACGCACGACATTACCGAACAAGTCGAACAGGCTTTAGAGCAAGCCTTTGGGCGCGTGACAGCAACGATTCACGTTGAGCCGTTGGCCGTACACGAAACGAATTGAGCGAGGAAGTTATGCAGTACGCGACAGATCGTGAATCATTGGAGCGCGATTGTGATTTAGAATTTTTTGTCGCGGGCGGTCCCGGCGGACAGCATCGCAACAAGGTCGAGACGGGCGTGCGGCTGACGCATCGAACGGCGAACGTCACAGTGACGGCGACCGAGCGACGTTCGCAATCGGCCAATCGTGATGCGGCCTATGAACGCATGGCCGAAAAACTGGAAGCGATGCAGCGTGTTCAGAAAAAGCGTTTCGCCACGAAGCCTGGCAAGGCTGCGAAAGAACGCCGCATCGAAGGCAAGCGCATACAGAGCGAACGCAAACAAGGCCGCACGAAAAAGTTTGAGACCGATTAAGCAGCAACCGGAGTGGCAGCGCGCGGCCAGACGATGAGCGCTAAACCGAGTAACACGGCCAGCGTGCCAAGCGCCAATCGCCAAGTGAGTTCTTCGTGCAAGACGAGCATGCCGATGAGGACGGCGATCACGGGTGTGACCAGCGAAATCAATAACGTGCGGGTGACTTCGGTGTGTTGCAACAGCCAGTAATAAAGCATGAAAGCCAGCGCCGAACCGACGGTCGCCAGATAGATCAGGCAAACCAGCGCGTTGGTCGTCCAGCTAATACTCCGCAAATTCGTTTCAAACCATCCACCCAAAGCTAGCAAGGGAATTAGGCCTACGGTCATTTGCGCTGCCGCGAGTGAAGCAGGCGAAACGTTTTGACAGGTGCGCTTAACGATAATGTTCGAGGCAGCGGCGGCGAAAGAACCAATGACGATAGCCGCGCTGCCGAACAACGCGCTTTGCCCTTCGAGTTTGAGTTGGTCAGAAAAGATTATAGCGATGCCCAACGTGCAAATGCCTAAGCCCCACAGCTTGGCGGACGTGATGCGCACGCCGGGAATGAAATAATGTGCCAGCAAAAAACCGAAGGCAGGAATCGTCGCTTGCAAGACAGCCGTGAGGCCGGACGAGATACGTTTTTCGCCCCAAAACAGCAAACCGTAATTAAACGTGAAGGTCAGGCTGCTCGCCATAATCCAACCCCATTGGCGCAATTCGCGCGGCAGCGACTGGCGGCGCAGGATTACGTAAAGCCACAAGAGAATGGCTGCCACCAAAAAACGCAGACCCGCAAAGGTGAGCGGTGGCAAATCGCGTAAACCGAATTTGATGAAAATCCAGGTTGATCCCCAAATGAGGCAAAGCAAAAGCCAGACTATGAGGGTTTGATTCATTGGTTGAGTCTTACTTTTCGGTTGGCAGAAAAAGTTCGCTCATAACGCAGTCGCGCCACCATCCACGACAAAAGTTTGACCGGTGACGAACGACGAATCATCCGACGCGAGATATAACGCGATGCCGCCGAGTTCGCTGGTTTTGCCTACGCGTGGGATGGGTTGCGTAGCTTCCAACTTGGCAACGTGCGCGTCGTTCTTCCAAAAGTATTCGCTGAAATCTGTTTCGATCAGACCGGGCGCGATGGCATTGACGCGTATGTTGTGTTTGCCGAATTCCGCCGCCCAATTGCGCGTCATCATCAGCAACGTTGCTTTGGTCGCGCTGTAAAGCAATCCGCCCGGTTGCGGACGCAAGCCCGCAATTGAAGCGATGTTGATAATCGAACCACCCGTGCCGCGTTCGATCATTTGGGGTACGGTCAGGCGAATCAAGCGCAACGCCGACACCACATTGACCTCAAACATCTTGGCGAACATCTCATCGGTCACGTTCAGGCTCGGCCCTTGTCCGATGTTGGTCGCGGAATTATTGACGAGAATGTCTGCCGGGCCGAACTTTGCTTCGGTTTGTTTGACGAGATTTTCGAGTTGATCAACGCGGCCTACGTGACACTCGACGCAGGCGATCTTGCCCGGATGATGCGCGAATTCAGCGGCGGTCGCTTCGAGGTTTTCGAGCTTGCGGCTGGCAATGACGACGTTGGCTCCGGCAGCGACGAAACGTTCGGTGATGGCTTTGCCGATACCGCGTCCGCCGCCGGTGACGATGGCGGTTTTACCCGTCAAATTAGACATAAGTTGATGCTCCTTAAAGGCGTTTGCGTGTGAAATGAGGGCTGCTTGAAAAGCGAGCGAACGCTAGCCTTGTGTGTTGAAGGCTGTCAAGGCGAGTGATAAACGACAAAGGCGGCGCGGGGCGAAACCTGCGCCGCCTTTGCGGGTTGAAGGATGAACAATCGTTCTGATTACTTGGCAACCACCACGGACGTGCCGTTGCTGCTGCCGTCGGGATCGTGATTCAACGCCGCCGCGTAGCTGTAACCCGACAAGACCACATCCGTCACCGTGAACGTGATGCTCGTCGTCGTACTCGCCAAGCCTGTCTTAGAGATAGTGCAAGTACCTTTCGCGCCGGCCGTGCAAGAGCCCGTCGTACCATTGCTCCACGAGCCGCTCACCGTAGCGTTCGGCAATATGGCATCGCCGGATTTGTGTACGGTGACGGTCATCGTCGCTCCCCAGGTGCCGTTTCTGGCGGTTGATTTCGTATGGTCAATATCCCCAATGTGCATCGTGGAGGAAGAGACCGCTGCTTGCGTCGTCGTTTGTGCTACGTTTGAATTGGCCGAATCACCTGCCGAATTCGTGGCACGCACGCGGAAGTAATAGAGCGTGCTAGCCGTCAAGCCAGTGTTGCTATAAGACACAACGTTCGCGCCTGTGGTCGTGACCAAAGTCCACGTTGCCGTGTCTGTCGAGCGTTCGACCTTGAAGCCGGTTTCGTTGCTCGACGCATCCGCCCAACTCAGGTTGATCTGCGACGAAGAAGCCGCTGTCGCTACTAACGAAGTTGGCGCAGTCGGTGTCGTCACCAACGTGGTCGCTTGCGCTACGTTGGAGTTGGCCGAATCACCAACGTTGTTGTTAGCGCGTATGCGGTAATAGTAAAGCGTGCTGGCGGTCAAGTTAATGTCGCTGTATGACGTAACGTTCGCGCCCGGGTTTGCCACTAATGTCCACGTAGAGTTATTCAACGAACGTTCGAGCTTAAAGCCGTTTTCGTTGTTGGAAGCATCCGTCCAAGTCAGGTTGATTTGCGAAGCAGAGGTTGTGACCGCCGCTAATGAAGTCGGCGCGCTGGGCACAGTCGCCGTCGGAGAAACAATCGTACCGCTGATGTTGAATTCGCCGAGGCTGCCGTAATCGGAATAACCCGTGGTCAGGTCGCCCGAACCTACGCCGTCAATGGCTAGGTAATAAGTGCCCGCCGCCAGGGTCGTCGTGAAACTGGCCGACAAGCCCGTCGGATTGTTCAGCACGATCTGCGTGCCGCTGGCGTCGAACAATTTGGCTTGAACATCCAGATTGGCATCGCGCGGATTGCCCGTGACGGTAAAGCTGACTGTGCCGGCTCCGGTTTGGAAGGAGAGATAGTCTGTGTCGGTCGTGCGTTCGATGATGCCCTTGCCGGTGACAGTGGTGCTGCTGACCACCGTCATCGGCGTCGCGCCACTGATCGCATTGCTGTGATCGTCGTTGCGATAAGTGATGCCATAACTGCCGGTCATCACGGCCAAGTCGTCTTGCAGGTTATTCGCCAGCGCATATTCGCCTTTGCTCCATTGCACGAGGGTTTGGTAATAGCCCACGCCCATAATCGGCGCCCAACCAGGATGGCCTTGATAATAAGCCGTGCCATCCGTTTTACCGTCGTGATTCAAACCCAACGTATGGCCGACTTCGTGCGCCGTGGCATCCGCCACATATTTCTCGCTGTTCGGCCCCAATTGCGAAGAAAAGACAAAGGTTGGCGTATCGGTGTTCCAACTGAACGAACCGATATAAGCCACGCCGCCCGCGCCGGTATAAAAATAATTCGTCGGCGAAATCACGACGCGCATGCCCCAGGCTGCGTCGCCTCCGCCCAGATTGCGCAAGCCTTCAACGCCAGGGTCTTGGGTCGTTACGTCAACGCCAAAGGGCGCGTATTCTTCGGCGACGCGCTGCCAGATGTACTGAATCCTGTCCTGTTCGGCGTTGCTGAAGGCGGGGTTGGCCGGGCTGTCCATATCAAAAGGGAGCGAAACGATGTCGGCTCCTCCATTGAAATTCGAATTCCAAGACGTACCACTGGTCGTATGTCCGTCAAAATCGAGATAAATGACTTTGGTCGCACCAGGCAAGCTGTGCAACTGAAAAGTTTGCGCATAAGGCACTGGCCCGGCGGCAGTTGTGCCGCCTCCGTCAATCGTACCTGCGTTTTGCGGGGCGACGTATTCGTCCAGGTAAACCAGCTTGTCTGATTTATCGAGCCACAAATTGAAGTCCTCACGGAAGGTGCGCGCCAGTTGATCGGGCGTCATATTGTTGCGTGCCGCCACCTCAGGCAGCCGCGTGCCTAAACGGTTAATCGCAGTTTGCCCTCGATAACCCCATCCCGCTTGTTCGGGACGATTGCCTTGTGCAAATGAAATACTTAAAAGTTGAAAAGATAAAAGAAACGTGCCAAGCACGAAAATAAATACACTCCGGCCACTAGCACGAAATTGCTGGTGCATGAGGGGGAACTCCTTTTTTGCCTATCTGGTTAGTTAGTGATTACCGCCACTCAGAAAGAACATTTCTGCAAATCCCGATGGATTAAGAGTGGTACGGTTTGTGGTTCGTAGGGGGTGATTGGTGGTGCGGCAAATTAGAGTGCTGGGTTTGTAGTTCTATTACGCGCCTAAATCAGAAGCTAAGGCTTTCAGTGGGAAGAGAAGCCTATAAGATTCATAGGCAAGCAAGGCCGTTAGAATATCGGCGCGAGTTTGAGCCAGTCCGATTGGGGCAGAGAAAATAATCTTGCAGCGCATACCAATTTTGTGCGTTTTGACTTAAATTCGGATTTGGATAACGCGCTTGTGCTTTTCTGACGCTGCGCATTCACACTCTGAAAATTTGATTGAGGAACAAACCAAATGGACGCATCCGCAACTTCACCCGTTCGCGCGTACGGCAACTTTTACATCAACGGCCAATGGGCTGAACCGGCTGGCACTGAGACGATTGAGGTCATCAACTCTACGACCGAAGCAGTCATGGGGCGCATCCCCGCAGGCACAGCCGAAGACGCCCATCGTGCCGTCGCCGCTGCCAAAACGGCCTTCCCTGCGTGGTCGGCTACGACCGTAGAAACCCGCGCCGCTTATCTCGAACAAATCGCCGCCAAGCTCACCGAACGCAAAGCCGAGATTGCCGAACTCATCGCGCAAGAGTTAGGCATGCCGCTGCCAATGGCGAATGCCGTACAAGCTGGGATGGCAATCGGCGACGTAAGCCTCAATGCCAAAGTGTTGCGCGAGTTTCAATTTGAAGAGCAAATCGGCAACGCCCAAATCGTCAAAGAACCCGTAGGCGTCGTCGCTTGCATTACGCCGTGGAATTTTCCGCTCCATCAAATCACTGCGAAAGTCGCCCCCGCGCTCGCTGCCGGTTGCACCGTCGTACTCAAACCCAGCGAAGTCGCACCGCTCACGGCTTTCGTGTTAGCTGAAATCATTCATGAAGTCGGCTTGCCCGCTGGCGTATTCAATCTCGTCACCGGCTTCGGCCCCGTCGTCGGCGAAGCCCTCGCCGCCCACGCCGACGTAGACATGATTTCTTTCACC
>JANNUY010000570.1:0-3112 GCA_031414155.1 Acidobacteriota bacterium | reverse complement strand
GCCTTCTTTTTGCATCGCCAGATGCATGAAGCCGCCGCCGGGCGCAATGATGATGGCTGTGCCGTTGGCTTTGGCCTTGTCAGGCAAAAAAGCGGTCAACGTCGGTTGCGTGACATTGCGAATACGTGGCTGCTGGTCGGGATTCACGAAGGTGACTTCTTTTTGCTTCGCGTTTTCAGAACCCGGCGCTTCGCCCGAATACAACGGAATCACAGGTTGCTGTGCATACATGACGATTGACAGGCACAACCACAAAGCAGCGATTCCATAGGCGGTTTTGGGTAAATTGTTTTTATTCATAGCTATTCCTTACTTGCCGGGCAGTTGCCGAACTTCGACTTTGATTTCCGCCGGTCGGCGGTGGCGGGCATATTCATTCGCACCCACGGCAAATCTGTGCAGGCGACGGCAGGCGCAAATGAACTTGCCGTGGATTATTTCGCTCGTTTCGCCACG
This sequence comes from Acidobacteriota bacterium, assembly GCA_031414155.1. Lineage (GTDB taxonomy): Bacteria > Acidobacteriota > Blastocatellia > RBC074 > RBC074 > JACPYM01. The sequence continues at coordinate 2,656 of JANNUY010000570.1, read as the reverse complement.
AATTCTTCAGTCGCTAAATCGCCGACCTGGCGAACGAATTTGATTTCATCACCGTTACGTTTGCCTTTATATACAACGCGGATCGAACCTTCCATCATTTCGGCAAAAGTGATTTCGTCGCCGTTGAGCTTGCCTTCGCTGATGGCCGCCGAGCCAAACTGAGAGCCTACCGCCCAGCCCGGTACGGTGTTGTCTTCGATATAAAAATCGAAGGTGTAATCCATCCGCCCAATGCCTGTCTCAATCGAGGCCGTCCAGCGTTCAGGCACTTTCTTCACCTCCGCCGCATTCCCGGTTGCATTTGTCCCGGTTGCATTCGTTGGAATGGGCGCCGCCGCTTGGCAATCAGGAAACATAATTTGCGCCGTTTGGAACAGATTGCGCCGCCAGTTGGCCCATTCGTGTCCGCCGTCGCTCAACACCCAGAAATTGCGGATGCCGTATTTGTTGATGAGCGCCATCACCTTCTGCCCGTTTTTCAACGCGATGTCGGTTTCGCCCTGCGACATATAAAACGGTACGCGAAACTGATCGTTGAATTTCGGGTCTCTGAACAGCTCGGCAAAGTTGTCCTCGAATTGCTTCAGCGCGTCTTCGGTGACGTGGCCGGAACTGTAAACATACAACTCACTGAACGTATCAAGATGGGGCAAGCCGGTGTGCATCACGACGAAACCACCCATTGAAAGCCCCGCCAACGCGCGAGCTTCACGCGCAGCTTTAGTGCGATAAGTTTTATCAACCAGCGGGATGATGTCTTTCAGATACTCCTGCGTGCAGGCATCGTCCTTACCCGGCGCAGACGGCGTGGCGCTCGCAATGCCTTTAGTGCTGGGCATCACGACGATCATCGGTTTGGCTTTGCCCGCCGCAATCAAGTTGTCGAGGATGCTGCCCGCATTGCCGCCGTTTTTCGGATCATGCGACGACCATTTCGAATCGTCATCGCCGCCACCGTGATTCAAATACAAAACCGGATAGCGTGCGCTCGCGTTTTTTTCATAATTGGGCGGCAAATAAACGTGCAATCGCTTATCCGCTCCGGCGTAATTTTTGTAATTCACCTGCTCGACTTTGCCGTGTGGCACGTCGCGCTGGGCAAAGAATGACGTGTCAGCATAAGTCGGCAACGCGGGCAAAATCGGCAACGGACAAAAGCCTTTTTTGGGTGGCTCAGGTCGCGGGCGATTGGCGGGCGGTGCGTTTTGGGCCAGCGCCACAACGTTCAGCAACACCAACCCAATAAGCAAACAACTCAAGCGGTAATAGCGATTCATAATGGATGCTCCTTATTTCGCGCGTTTGGCGACAAAGTCTTCGGTGGCGAATTCGCCAACCTTGCGCGTAAATTTGATTTCGTCTCCCACGACTTTGCCTTTGTATTCAATGCGAATCGCGTTGCCATCAAAACTGACGTTTTCGACAAAGGTGATTTCATCACCTTTGACTTTGCCTTCGGTAATCTCAATGTCGCCGAATTGCGATTTCGCTTTTCCGGTCAGCTTTTCGCCTTCGACCTTAAAATCGTAGGTATAAGCTTGTTCGCCGATTTGCGTACTGATAGTGGTCGTCCACTTCCCCGTTGCGTCGGCTGCGTAAATGGTGATGGCGCTCAACAGCGCCAGTGCGAAGAGTGATAAAGCTCTGCGATATTTCATTTGAGTGTCCTTTTGATTTTTTTGTTATTGGTTACCAGCACGAGTCAATCATTAGCTCAGTCCGAATAAGCGCATCGCATTCTCTTTCAGAATCAACGGACGCACTTCGTCTTTGATCGCAATCTTTTCAAAATCTGCCAACCAACGATCAGGCGCGATGAGTGGATAATCAGAACCGAACAGCATTTTGTGTTTCAGCAACGTGTTCGCATATTGAATCAGGGTCGGCGAGAAATATTTGGGCGACCAGCCCGACAGGTCAATGTAAACCTGCGGCTTGTGCAAACACACCGAGATGGCTTCGTCCTGCCAGGGGACCGACGGATGCGCCATGATGATCGGCATTTCGGGGAAGTCTACGGCAACATCGTCAATGTCCATCGGGTTGCCGTATTTCAACCGCACGCCGCCGCCGCCCGGCATGCCGGTGCCGATGCCGCTATGACCGGTGTGAAAGATCACGGGCAGCTTGGCGGCGTTGATGACTTCGTAAAACGGATAAACTTTCGGGTCGTTCGGGTGGAACTGTTGCAACGGCGGATGCAGCTTAAAGCCGCGAATGCTGCCCGCCGCAATCAGCCGCTGTGCTTCATCAACAGCTTCTTTGCCGCGCGTTGGGTCTACGCTGGCGAAGGCAAACATGATGTCTGAATTCTCTGCCGCAAAGGCCGCAATCTCGTCGTTCGGAATCGGCGGCCTGCCGGTTAGCTTTTCATCCACCGTGAAAATCACGCAGCCGATTTTGCGCGAACGATAATACTCAGCCAGTTCGTAACGATTTGCCTTCGCGCCGGATTTGCCGAAGTATTTTTGCGCGGCTTCATTGGCGGCGTTGTCTTCGAGTTCAGTTTCAAGATGGACGTGCGTGTCAATTGCGATTAGGTCGTTGATGTTCATGAAAATTCTCAGACTTCTAGTTTTACCGTCGGTTTGAGGTTCGGGAAAATCTTTTCCACCTCAGCTTTTTTAGACATGGCGTAAGCATTCACCGGCTGAGA